>CAYZDM010000186.1:0-6165 GCA_964476875.1 uncultured Sandaracinaceae bacterium
ACTCTTCGGGGTTCACCTGGTCGAGCCGTTCCTCCCCGCCTCGGGCGATGCCCTCCTGGTCGCGCAGGCGGTCGAGGAGGCTGAAATGATAGCCTCGGCGGACACGTACTCGGCGGCGCGGCACTCATTGGCGAGGCTCGAGGTGGCACGTCGAGATGCAAGTCTGAACCGCGCACTCGTGGCCAGGAGCCTGCTTCACGAGTCGTACTACCAGGCTCGCTACGGCCAGGAAGCGGAGAGCGCAGGCGTCGCCGACGGGCTTCGATTGCATCTCAAACGACGAGGCGATGAAGCTCCCCGGGTGCATGTCGCGCTCGCGGCCGATGCGCTTCGCACGTCTGACACCGAGACTGCAACCGTTGAGATCGCGCTTGCTGCACAAGAAGAACCAACGGATTCGTACGTGGATTTGGTGGGCGGTGAGATCGCGCTCCGAGCCAGGGACGGGCAGTCGGCCGTCGACGCATTCGACCGCGCCATCAAGAAGGACGACAACGCTCGGGCGCAGTGGGGGCTTGCTCGCGCCTATCGTGTGTTGGGTGACGACGACAAGGCGGCCGCAGCGGCCAGGCTGACGCTCCAGCTCAGCGGCAACCACGCCGGCGCGCGCGTGGCAGTCGCAGGACTGATGCTCGATGGGGGCAAGGTCGATGAGGCCTACGAGCTGCTGGAAACACCGGCCGGCCTCGCGCCCGTCGAAGGCTCCACCCTTCAGGTCGCACGTGGTGACAAATCCGCGGCCCTCACGCTGATTGGGCGCATCGAAGAATATCGCGGACGCCTTGGTGCTGCTCGCGAGATGTACGAAAAAGGGATCGAATTCGACACGAGCAATGCGGAGGCGGCGATCGGCGCGGCCCGGTTGGTTCTCCTCGAGGGCGCGTACCAAGACGCCCATGCCCGCTTTCAAACCGTACTTGCTTCGGAGGTTCGACCCGGCGCTGAGATCGACGTGACCGGGCAACCCAGCGTAGTCGTCGAAGCGAAACTGGGCGCGGCCGAGGCACTTCTCGCAATGGACAAGGCGGACGAAGCCCAGAAGCTGCTGGCCGACCTGCAAAATGCCGAGCCCGTGAACCCGAACGTCGAGCTTTGGCAGGGAAAGGTGGCGGACAGTTTGGGTGACACCAAATCCGCCGTGCGTCACTTCCGCAATGCGATCAAGCTCGATCCCAAGTCGTTCAGTGCGTACATGGCGCTCGCCCAGCACTACCGTTCGACCAAGCGTCCCGGGGAGGCGGTCGGCGTTCTGGTCGATGCGCAACAGAACGTCGAAATCACCGCGGAGGTCAGGCGCCTGTTGGGCTGGGCAGAGCTCGATCGCAATCGTATCGACGAGGCGACCACGCAGTTCGTGCAAGCTCTCGAGCTCGAACCCCGTGACTCGGCTGCACAGTTTGGTCTTGCCGTCGCCTATAGGCGCAAGCTCATGCTCGAGGAAGCACGCGTAGAGCTGGCTAAGGTTCAGGAGCTCGACGCGAAGTTCCCCGGCCTCGCACTCGAGATGGGTCGCCTCGCGGAGGCGAGTGGAGACTTGGACGCGGCGGCGGCGAGCTATCGGGAGGCGCTCTTGACGTCGCCCAATGACACTGCGTTGAAGTCGCGCCTAGGTGCCGTCCTGGTGCTCACGGGGAAGCTCGACGAAGCGGAGAAGCTGCTCACCGATGTGATCGCGGCCCAGCCCTACTCAGCCGAAGCCGAGCACTACTTAGGGCGAATCGAGCTCGAACGGGGCCAGGTCGAATTCGCGCGGCAGCATTTCTTGCGGGCGGCGCGACTCGAGGCCGACAGCGGCCTCTATCGAATGTACGTGGCCTGGGTAGCGCTCGAAGCGAACGAGATGACGACTGCGCTCAGGGAGCTCGACACCTCGCTCAAGCTCGACCCGACACTTGGCGACGCGTATTGGCTCCGTGCTCGAATTCGAATTCGAGCCGGCATCGTGCGGGATGCTCTTGCAGATCTGCGAAAAGCGATCGCGCTGAATCCGGGGCGGGTGGAGGCCTGGGCCGCGATGGGCGAATGCCACTACCAGCTTGGTCAGATGAAGGAAGCGATCGTCGACTTCGAGAACGCGGTCGCGGGTGATCCAGAGCGCGGCTACTGGTGGTATCGCTTGGGACGACTGCAGTTGGACGAAGGCCAGCGCGCCAAAGCGCTCGAATCGTTTGGCAAGGCGACCTCACTCGGCGGGGAGGTAACCGGCCCCAACGCGTGGCTTGCCGACTCACATAGGCTCACTGGGGACATCTACTACGGGCAGAAGAAACGACAGGAAGCGGTGATCGAATATGGCCGCTACCTCGAACTGGCCGACCGCGAGGCGATCGATCGATCCGACGTCGAAACGAAGCTTCGCAAGATCGCTCAAGGTCTGAAATAGCGACGTTTCAGTCGAGCTGATCGGGGCCAAATGCGTCTGGCAGGAGCGTCGACAGCTCGTACTCCGCATGCGCCTGGCCCGTGTAGCTCCGTATCGGGAGGCTCGGGGCCAGCTCGATCAAACATTGTCGACAGATGCCGCAGGGCGGGGTCGGCCGCGTCGCGCCGGAGCTGATCGCGAGCCCGACGAAGCCCTGCTCCCCAGCAGCCACCGCCGCCGCCAACGCGGCACGCTCGGCGCAAATCGTGGCCCCGTAGCTTGCGTTCTCGACGTTGCAGCCACTGAAGATGGCTCCGCTCGTGGTTCGAATCGCGGCCCCCACCGTAAAGCCGGAGTAGGGCGCATGTGCGTTCTGCCGCACTTCGATGGCGGCCCGCTTCAGCTCGCTCCAGGCGTCTTCATCCATCACATCGACTCCAGGACGCCGGACAAGAGGGATTCGAACCGCGACCGGACTCGGCCGGCGGTGTCTTTCACTTCTTCGTGGCTCAATGGGCCGCCCGAGAGTCCCGCGGCGAGGTTCGAGATGCACGAGATCCCCAGAACCCGAAGCCCCATATGACGCGCGGCGAGCACTTCCAGCACGGTGCTCATGCCCACCGCATCGGCCCCCAGCGTTCGAAGCATCCGCACTTCTGCGGGGGTTTCGTAGGCGGGCCCCAAGAGGCCTGCGTAGACACCGCGCGCGAGCTCGAACCCGAGTTGGGTCGCCACGCGGCCCGCGACCTCGATCAGTGCGGGGTCGAACGCCTCGGTCATGTCGGGGAACCGGGGGCCCATTTGCCTGTCGTTCGGCCCGACCAGGCTGCTCACCCCGGTGAGATTGAGCTGATCCGTGATCGCCATCAGCGATCCCACCTCGAGTGACCCCGAGATGCCTCCCGCCGCGTTGGTCACGATCAACGTTTCCGCTCCGAGCATCGCCATCAAGCGGACCCCGAACGCGACCTCACCGGGCGAGTGCCCTTCGTAGAGATGGGTGCGACCCTGCATCGCGACAATCCGCTTGCCAGCCGCCTCTCCGACGACGAGGTTGCCCGCGTGCCCCGATACGCTGGACAGCGGCATGCGGGGGATCTCGCCGTAGGGGATCGCGCGAGCGCCTTCCAGCCCATTGGCGTAGTCACCGAGACCCGACCCAAGGACCATGGCGACATCGGCCTTGCCCACCCGGTCGGCCACCGCTTCTTTGGCTTCGTTGATTGCCTGCATCATCGCGCCCGCATTGTACGCCACCTCGGCTATAGTGCCTGCCGGATGACGAGACGAGTCGCGATCGCTTGTTTGATGCCCTTGCTCGCCTGTGCAGCCAGGGGTGCCGACGGGCCCATGAGCGAAGCCGCGAGAAAGATAGTCGACGACGACAGCCAACCTCGCATGGTCGTCGAACCACCGGTTCTCGTATCGATTGTCCCCGTGGCCTCGGCCGAGGCGATCGAGCGGGATTGCTCCAGGTCTGTCGAAGAAACCTGCAATGGGCTGGACGACGACTGTGACGGCGTCATCGACGACGGTTGCGGTTACGGGACGGGCCTCATGCAGGTCACAGCGTCGTGGGACACGGGCGCAGACATCGACCTCTACGTCACGGGACCTCTCGGCGACACCCTGAGCTTTCAGCGACCGTCCACGCCCTCTGGCGCGCGCGTCGATCATTCAGGGCGAGGTGACTGCGCCGGCGACATGCCGAACCCGCAGATCGAAAACGTTCGCTGGGTGGGCACGCGTCCTGTGGGTGGAGTCTACGAGGTCGACATTCACTACTGGGGAGAGTGCATTAGCGGAGGCGGCCCCACCAACGTGACTGTTTCGGTCGCGGTCGGTCGTCGAATCGCGGGGCAGTTCCGTCAGAACTTGCTGCCCGGTGAACGAATTCGCGTCGTCCGGTTCGTCGTCCAATGATCGCTCGCCGGGACGGCGGGCTTTTCGTTCTGTCTCTGGTCCTGCAAGGATGCATCATGGGCGCCGTCGCGTGGACGGCCCGATCGACCGAGACAACCTCCGCCACTGTATTCGGTCTGGGCGCGTGCTTCGTCCCCTACGCTGGCTTGCTGCTGTTCTCTCGAGCCCTACCGGGCAAGCGCGCACTGGACCAGACCGCGTTCGTCACCGCGCTGATCTTTGGACTGGGCCTGGTGTTGGCGCCGCCGCTGTTGTCCGATGATCTCTATCGGTACCTCTGGGAAGGCCGACTTTGGTTGGAGGGGTTCAACCCCTACCAACTGGCTCCCGACGATCCAGGCCTCGCGTCCCTCCGCGACGACGTTTGGTCGAAGGTCAACAACGAGTCTCTCGCGACCATCTATCCTCCACTCTCGCAGCTCCTGTTCCTCGTCGCCCAATGGCTGGGTGGCCAAGTCTGGATGTTCAAGTTGCTCGCGTTGGGGATCCATCTGCTCTCGGTTGCGGTGGCCGCACGTGTCTGCACGAGATCGAACGCGGCCCTTGCGCTTGGTCTCAACCCGTTGTTGCTCAGTGAAGCCGCGCTCAACGGGCATTTCGACATCGCATGCGGTGTGGCGCTCCTGGTAGCGGCCTACGCACTATCCCGGCAACGTTTCGTTCGAGCCGGTGTCGCAGTCTGCGTTGCCGTGGGCCTCAAAGTCGTAGGCGTGGTGTTGCTCCCACTCTTTGCTGCGCGACCGAAGGTGTTGGTGGCGACCGGACTTGGCTCGACCCTCTTGCTCGTGCCGCTCGTCTGGTCCCGGGCGCCGGCGGATCCCGTCTCGGGGAGCGGTCAGTTCGCGATGCGGTGGCGCGGCAATGAGAGCTTGTTCGCCTTGATCGATCGAGTGTGCCGCGGGCTCTTCGAGTCGGACGTCGGCGATATTGCGGCGCGCGTAGTTACCGTCACGCTTCTGCTCGTCCTGTGCGCGTTCGTCGTGCACCGCCGTGTCCCACCGGGTAGGGCGGCGCGTGCACTCGTCTGGGCGGTTCTGCTGTTGTCCCCACAGGTGCACCCTTGGTACCTGGCCTGGTTGCTTCCGCTCGAAATTGCCGCGGGCGGTGTGGCTGGGCTGGTTTGGAGTGCAGTCGCGCTATGTGCCTATGCCCCGATCGATCGCTGGGTGGCCGAGGGGGTCTGGCGCATGCCCGTCTGGCTCCAGATTTTCGAGTATTCGGTGGTCGCTCTCGCCCTGATCCTGGATCCACGGCGTCCCAACCTCTCCACGACCACCCCGGAACGAGAGTTTCCCTTGTGATTCACGATGTTTAGGATACCATCTGCCCTCGACCCCGGATGCTTTCGGTTTTGGCTTGCAGGGAGGTCGCGAGCCCTTAGACTACGCGCCCCTGAATCCCAGGGACAGGCGGATTCACCATGTACGCGGTCATTCAAACAGGCGGAAAACAGTATCGGGTTGCCGAAGGCGACAAGATTCGCGTCGAAAAACTCGCAGGCGATGTCGGCTCCAACGTGGAGTTCACCGAGATCTTGATGGTCGGCGGCGAGAAGGTCGAAGTAGGCAAGCCGCATGTCGGTGGAGCCACAGTCACGGCCGAGATCGTGGCACAGGACCTCGCCAAGAAAATCATCGTCTTCAAGATGAAGCGCCGGAAGGGCTATCGGAACCGTCGCGGTCACCGTCAGCCGTACACCGAGCTGCACATCAAAAGCGTGAAGGGCTAAGGGAGCGCCATGGCACATAAAAAGGGTCAGGGTTCAACCCGCAACGGCCGCACCTCCAATCCGCAGTACCGCGGCGTCAAGGTCTTCGGTGGCCAGACTGTCCCCGCAGGCAGCATTCTGGTTCGCCAGGTCGGCTCGACGTTCCACCCCG
>CAYZDM010000187.1:0-6152 GCA_964476875.1 uncultured Sandaracinaceae bacterium
CCCCGTCCAGCAGGCCCAGCCAGGTTTCGGTCGGGCACGCCACGACCCCGCCCTTCCCCAAGACCTCCGCGAGCGCCGCCAGGTCGTCCATCAGCGGGTGCGCGCTCGCCAGCCGATGTCCTGGCGAAGCTGTTTGCCCTCGAACTCGATCTTGTCGACGGCCTCGTAGGCTCGCTCCGCGGCCTCGTCGATCGTCTCGCCGATGGCCGTGACCGACAGAACCCGTCCGCCAGCCGTCACCACAGAATCTCCGTCCAGCGCGGTGCCCGCGTGAAATACGGTCACCTGCGGGAGGGCGGCCGCTTCCTCGAGGCCGGTGATCACGTGACCTTTGGCATAGCTACCCGGGTAGCCCCCCGCCGCAAGGACGACGCAGAGGGACGCCGGGGCCTCCCACTCAGGTGTCAGCCCATCGAAGTCGCCCTGAGCGGAACCGCGTATGAGGGGCATGATCGAGCCCTTCCAGCGAGTCATCAGGGTCTGGCACTCCGGATCACCGAATCGCGTGTTGTACTCGAGCACGAGCGGCTCCCCGTCGACAATCATCAGTCCGACGAAGAGTGCGCCGCGGAACGGACGCCCTTCCGCCGCCATGCCCTGCAAGGTCGGCTCGATGACTCGATCGAGAATCTTTGTCTCGATCTCGGGAGTGACCACGGGAGGTGGCGAATAAGCACCCATTCCACCGGTGTTGGGGCCCTTGTCGCCGTCAAAGGCCCGCTTGTGGTCCTGGGCTGGCGCAAGCGGGATGAATCGGTGCCCATCCGAGATGACGTGGTAGCTCACCTCTTGGCCTACCAAGCACTCCTCTATCAAGACTCGGTCCCCTGCGTCGCCGAAGGCGCGTTCGCGCATGATCCGGTCGACGCCTTCGATCGCCTCTCTTGCGTCACTCGCCACGATGACGCCCTTACCCGCCGCGAGACCGTCGGCCTTGACCACGAGCGGACGATTGGCTTCTTCGATGTAGCGCGTCGCCGCGTCGGGATCATCGAACACCGCAAATCCAGCGGTGGGGATCTCATGGCGGGCCATGAACTCCTTCGAGAATATCTTGGAACCCTCGAGTCGCGCTGCCTCGCGGTCCGGGCCGAACGCATCGATGCCATGCTCGCGAAGGGCATCGACGACGCCAGCCACCAGGGGCGCCTCCGGTCCAACGACCACGAGATCGGCAGACTCCCGCTTGGCGAGCGCCACGACTTGATCCGCGTCGGTCGGATCGACCGCAGTCGTCCGGCCCACGGCGGCGATCCCCGCGTTGCCCGGCGCTCCAATGACTTCGACCCCGGGGTCCTCGGACAGGCGCCATGCCAGTGCGTGCTCCCGCGCGCCTCCTCCAACGATGAGAACGCGCATCGTCAGTGCCGGAAGTGGCGAACGCCTGTGAACACCATTGCCATGTTGGCTGCGTCGGCCGCAGCAATGACCTTGTCGTCTCCCTTGGAACCTCCGGGATGCACGACCGCAGTGATGCCAACCTTGGCCGCGGCCTCGATACCGTCCGGAAATGGGAAGAACGCATCCGAGGCCATGACGGCACCCTTCGAAAGCTCCCCAGACTTCTGAGCGGCGATACCGACGGCCGTCACGCGCGCCATCTGACCGGCGCCGACGCCAACCGTCCGGTCGGGTTTCGCGAAGATGATTGCGTTGGACTTCACATGCTTGCAAACGCGCCAGGCGAAATCGAGTGCTCGCATCTCCTCGTCGGTCGGCTGACGCTTGGTGACGACTTTGCCGGCACGAACCTCGCTCGGACCCGTCGCGTCGCGGTCTTGCACGACCAGGCCACCGCCAACCCGCTTGTACTGCAGCGCGCTGTAGTCAGCGGGGAGCCAATCGCCGGTTGCGAGGATGCGTAGGTTCTTCTTCTTCTGAAGTCGCTTGAGCGCTGGCGCCGCGAAACTCGGAGCGATGATGCACTCGATGAAGGTCTCGGCGACCGCATTCGCGGTGGCCTCATCGACCTCTTGGTTCAGCGCAACGATGCCGCCGAACGCGCTCTGGGCGTCTGCTTCGCGGGCGATCCGATATGCTTCCTCGAGGGTCGCCGCGGTCGCCACGCCGCACGGATTGGTGTGCTTCACGACGACTGCCGCCGGCCCGTCGAACTCCCGGACGGCCTCGATCGTCGCGTCAACGTCGACGAGGTTGTTGAACGACAGCTCCTTGCCGCCTGCGCCCAGTGGCTCAGCCAGCGCAAGGCTGCCTGCCGGCGCGTCGCGCTCGATGTAGAAGGCGCCCTGCTGGTGCGGGTTCTCACCGTAGCGAACGTCATAGGCTTTGGTGAAGCTCAACGTGAGGGTTCCGGGGAACTTCGAGTCGCTTCCCTGGGACGTCAGATACGCGGCGATGGCGCCGTCATAGGCCGCCGTCTGTGTGAAGGCTTTGGCCGCCAACCGTGCGCGCAGGGAAGCGTTCGGTCCGTCGCCCGAGGTCACGGCAGCGAGGACTTCAGGGTAGTCGCTCGGCTCGGTGACGACGGTGACGCGTGCCTGATTCTTGGCGGCGCTGCGGACCATCGACGGGCCGCCGATGTCGATGTTCTCGATCGTTTCCTCGTGGGAGGCGCCTCGTGCGACCGTCTGCTCGAACGGGTAGAGATTCACACAAACCAGGTCGATCGGCTTGCCGCCGATCCCGCCCAACGCATCGCGATCCTCTCCGCTGTCGCGCATGAGAATGCCGCCGTGCACTCGCGGGTGCAGCGTCTTCACACGACCGTCCATGATCTCAGGCGACTCGGTGTACTCGGAAACGTCGATGACCGGAACTCCGCCGTCGCGAAGCGCCTTGGCGGTTCCGCCTGTCGAAAGAATCTCGACGCCGGCCCCGGAAAGTCCTTCGGCGAACTCGACCACGCCGGTCTTATCGGAGACCGAAATCAGTGCGCGTTTGATCTGTGTCATGCCCCTACCTTCTGGCCGCCCGGTCGACCGGTGAAGGCGGGCCATACCCCGCAGCCAGAATGTCGTCAATGGACGACCGGGCGCCGCGGCGATCTCCGCCCTCCCGAGATTTGGATGCCTCCGCGCTCAGGCGTCTGTTCCGCCGATTTCATCGCGATCCTGCATGTCCTGAAGGGTGGCCGCCACCCAGCTCTGCAGCTCTCCGACACGAATCATTTCGCGCGCTTTGCGCATCAGCGCTCCATAAAAATGCAAATTGTGCAGCGACAACAGCCGCGGGCCGAGCATCTCGTCCGCCTTGAAGAGATGCCGAAGGTACGCGCGCGAGTACGTCGTGCAGACCGAGCAGTCACAACCCGCGTCGAGCGCACTTTCGTCGTCGCGGTGGCGTGCCTGCTTGAGGTTCGCGCGGCCGCCCCAGGTGAGGGCTTGTCCGTTGCGGGCATTGCGCGTGGGCAGCACGCAGTCGAAGAGATCGATGCCGCTCGAAAGAGCTCGGAGTAGATCGGTGGGGGTGCCGACACCCATGAGGTAGCGCGGGCGATCGGTAGGCATCTGCGGACCGATACGGTCCAGGATCTCGTACATCTGCGTGGCTGGCTCTCCCACAGAAAATCCGCCAAGCGCGACGCCGTCGAAGTCGAGGGAGGCGATCGTCTGCAGGTGTGACATCCGAAGGTCGATGTCGGTCCCGCCCTGGACGATTCCGAACCTAGCCTGGCCCTCGGCTGGCTCTGTTCGCAGGCATCGCTCCGCCCAGTCGGTGGTTCGCGCCATCGCGAGTTGAACGACGTCCCTGGGCGCGCCTCCCGCGGGGCATTCGTCGAGCACCATGGCGATATCCGAACCAAGCAGGGCCTGGACGCGCATCGCCTCTTCCGGTGTGAGCCGATGCAAGGTGCCGTCGAGATGAGAACGGAACGTAATACCGTCCTCATCGATGGTTCGATGCTTGGCCAGCGAAAAAACCTGATAGCCGCCGCTGTCGGTCAGCAACGCGTGAGGCCACTTCATGAAACCGACGACCCCTCCGTGCGAGGCGATCGACTCGGCGCCGGGGCGAAGCCACAGATGGTACGTGTTGGCCAGGATGATCCGCGCCCCTGTGGACGCGACATCGTCGGGCGTCAGCGCTTTGACCGTCGCCTGGGTCCCGACCGGCATGAAAGCGGGGGTCTCGATGCTGGCGCGCGGCGTAGTGAGCTGTCCGCTCCGTGCGTCGCCATCGACGGCGTCGACTCGAAACGAGAAACCGGGGGTGGGAAGGCTCATCGCCCACCTCCGCGGATCAGCATCGCGTCGCCGTAACTGTAGAACCGATACCGCTGCGAGGTGGCTTCCCGATAGGCCCGCCGTGTGAGGTCCACTCCGGCGAAGGCCATGACCAGCGCCAAGAGGGTCGAGCGCGGAAGGTGGAAGTTGGTCACCAGATGGTCGACGACCCGGAATGCATAGGGCGGGCGAATGAACATTCGCGTCGTATCGAAACCGGCCGTCAATCTGCCCTCGCTGTCTACCGACGACTCGAGCGTCCGAACCACCGTGGTGCCGACCGCGACGATCGGTCTCCCCTCGACCCGGGCGCGGGCCACGGCTGCCACCGTCGCCTCGGACACTTCATACGCCTCTTCGTGCATCTCGTGCTCGTCCAATGCATCTACTTGGACCGGGCGGAATGTGCCCGGTCCAACGTGCAGAGTCACATAGGCGGTTTGGTGTCCCGCTTGCTCGAGCGCGCTCAAGGTGTGCTCAGTGAAGTGCAGGCCCGCCGTCGGTGCGGCGACCGCCCCTGACTTCCGCGCGAACACGGTTTGGTAGCGCGCCCGGTCGGCTTCGCCCGCAGCGCGTCGAATGTAGGGTGGAAGGGGCACTTCGCCGACCTGCTCGATCAGCGCGTCGACATCGCCTTCTGCTTCCAGGTCGACCTCGAGTTGCCCGTGCTCGTGAGCGGAGACGACTCGCCCGAGAAGGTGACCTTCACACAGCGAAAGCTCCATCCCGGCCCGCAGGCCTTTGGAAGAACGTCCCATCGCCAGCCAACGGTCGACTCCCTCTCCCGTCTTTCTGAGAAGGAGCAGCTCGACCCGTCCTCCGGTCGCCTTTTGACCGAGGAGCCGGGCGGGAAAAACCCGAGTGTCGTTGAAGACGAACAAGCTCGGCGGCAGCAAGCCGGGCAACTCGGTGAAGAGCCGGTTTTCGACTGCATCGGTGGCGACGTCCAACAACAGCAGACGCGACGCGTCCCGCTGCGCCAGGGGTTCCTGTGCGATCAGCTCCTCGGGTAGCTCGTAGTCGAGGTCGGAAATCTGCATTCAGCGCTCGGGAGCGGTGATGAACCGCACGCCATAGGTCTCGTCGGGCTGCGCGGCCCTACCTAGCTCGTCTCTCGAGTCTGCTGAAACCTCGACGCATAGCTTTCCGGCTTCGGCGTTCCGCCAGGTCTTGCTCGTCTCTCCGCGACCTGCACCCTTGTCATCGAACTTCCCGCTTCGATCGGTTCGCTGGTCGACGACACGGAGCACCAAGTCGACCCCAGTGAGCGCGCTGACCTGTGCAACCACGCGCTCCGCGTCTTCGCTCAGGCAATACGTGTCGACATCGCCGCGCCAACCGATCCACCCTCGCCGCTCGGCACCGAGCGCGAGCGGTTCCGCCAGCTCCAGCGAGTCGTTGAGCTCGTGCTCGAAGGTCTCGTCGTCCTCGAGGAACCGCCATTGAATGGTGTACTCATCGGAAACGTTCTCGGTGGGCAGCGCGCCGTCGACACTTCGCTCACGGACGCGGATCAGGTGCTTCCCCGGCTCAATAGGCACGTTCGGCAAGCGTTCTCCCTGCCCGAGGCCCCGGGAATCCGCCACGACGACAGGCTCTTGCTGCCCGGGCTTGAGCAGCTCGATCACCACATCCATGTTGGGAATCGAGCTTACTTCCATATTCGCTGCACGACGCTGCGCGCCGGCGTTCTCAATTTCAAAGAGATCGATATCCCCGGACTGCTCGCTGAGACGCTGCCCCAAATACGCACCCATTTCGGTGTTCTCGAGGAGACGCGTTGCGCCCTCCGCGGTGTGGTTGGGTTCACGCTCCGATGGCCCGCGGGTCGCAAGTTGCCAGGCGGCGACGCCACCACCGAGCAGAACAAACAGCAAGATCAGCCACGCAAGCCTCCGCTTCGGTCTGAGGATCGGGTCGACCCCATCGACGCGGCGCTCGCCACTTCCGAAGGCGGTCCCGCCGGCC
>CAYZDM010000188.1:0-6146 GCA_964476875.1 uncultured Sandaracinaceae bacterium
CTTGGGCGGCGCCGTCGGGGTCGACCCACCCTTTGATGATCTGAATGCGTTCGAGGGGGGTCCCGGGCTCCCCCGCGGGCCCCGGGTCCTGTTGCGCCGAGATAAAGAACTGGGCGCTCTTGCTTTCGCCGGCGGGCGGCGCTGGCATCGTGCCACCCATGGGAACGCCATTCTGATCCGCGATCTCGACGGCGTTCTGCGAATCGCAGGCGTCCCCGGGCATGTCCCAACCGCCGAACAAGCGTAGCGTGGGCCGCGTTCCGCTCGTCGCGTAAACCTCGCGACGCTTCATCGCATCGAAGATCGCATCGCGGCTGTTTTCTTCGGCCCACACAATGGCGAGCCCTCCGCCGTTGGACTCCATGCCACTGGCCGCGAGGAAGCGGAGCAAACGTCGCGGCTCCCAGTCGAGGGCACCGATGTGGCCAGTCTCGCGGTAGTCGCCTTCGTGCGTCGCCCCGGCAGTCGCGTTGTGGGTATCGGCAGCGCCGATGAGGCCGAACTCAAAAGGGTTGGCGCCAATGGTTTCGTCTTGAACGAGACCTTCTTTGAGGCCATTTCGCGCGAACGACAGCGGCGGCACGAACACGCCTGGGTCAGGCGGCTCGAGAATCCCGGCCTTCTCGTACGTCTCGAAACCGCAGTCTTCGTCGTTTGTGAGCACGCCGACTTTGCACTCGGAGTTCCCTTTGTGCTGATGGACTTCGACCAGCGGCTCAATCGCCGCACGAAACTCGGCGTCTTCTTTGGACAGCGCCGAGCCGTCTGCATTCGTCGGCTCGAACATCAAGCCCTGACTGAAGTTGGAGCTGTGCGGTATCGCGAGCACGTCGCAGCCTGGCAATCCGCTAAGACACTGCGAATCGAGCGCGCTCCAAAGTTGCTGCGGTTTGGGGGCTTCAAAATACGAAGTCGGCAAGTTAGGGACCACCTCGTTCCGAAAGATCACGTTGCGATGAATGTTTGCGCCGCCGGGATTGCCCGTCCATTCGTAGGCTGCAAACGTGGTGAACGTGCAGCGGTCGTAGAACTCCGCGGCGGCAGCCTGCTCATCTTCCCAGACCATCGACGTTTCAGCGATGCAGTCTTCATCGTCCGTACCGCAGAGTGGAAACCGCGTCGGATTCGGCAGAATCAATTTCGCAGCGATATCGAAGAACACCTGAGGTAAGGGAGCACCGGGCTCGGCCAAACGGTCGGCATCTTGAGAGATTTCAATCTGCTCGCGGTAGCGCACGCAAAAATCAGAGTCGAAGCCATCGTGACCCGGGATCGTGCACACGCGAAATTCTCCAAAAAATTCCGCGTGGTCCGTCGCCGCCGCGAAGTCCAAGGGGCGCCGCAGCTGAGTGCTGCGCTGGGCCGACCCGGGCGCGAATGGGGGCAGGTCGAGACGCTCGCCTTGGGCGAAGCGATACATGTCGCGCGGACCGGCCGTCACACCCGCCAAGATCGAATCGAACGAATAGGCCGTGTGCGCATGCAGCTCCCCAACGTAGGGGTTGCGCAGTGGACTGTAGTCTGGGCAGGGGTCCGGCTGGACTACGCACTGCCCCGTTTCCGCTCCGGGACAGGGCTCGACGACATTCTGTGAGTCGCTGCAGCCAAGCGACGTTGCCGAAGAGGCGAGTGCCAACAAGGGGATCGCAGCGACTGCGAACGTTCTAATCTTCAAACTCCTACGTGAAAGCAAAGCCAAACTCGCTGTGGGCGACTGTAACACCGGCCCGTCTTAAGGATTAGAGGAATCTGATAGCACTATTGTCAGGCTCGGGCCCGGATCACGCCAAGGCCCTCTCGAAGACCCAGTAGAAGGCGAGTGCTCCGATGGCGTAAGCGCTGAGAATCTTGAACGGTCGTGACGACCAATCGGTCGAAGAGGCCATCGCCACCGGGACGAGTGCCACCGCGATGAAAGCAAGCTGACCCACTTCGATGCCCACGTTGAATGACAACAACGAAAGCGGAATAGCGCCTTGGGGTAGACCCAGATCGCGAAGCGCACCTGCGAAGCCGAGACCATGCAGTAAGCCGAAGGCGGCCGCCATCATCACCGGAATTCTTGTGAAGCTTGTTCGTTCTGCGTTGGCAACACGGACGACTTCCCAGGCCACGATGCCGATGCTCAGGGCGATCAAGATTTCGACGGGTCGTTGCTGAACGCGGACGAGGTCCAGTGCTGACAAGGCGAGCGTGATGCTGTGGCCGACTGTGAACGCTGTGACCACCCAGAAAAGACGTCGGACGGTGACCAGCAACATCAATCCGAATACAAAACAGAGGTGGTCAGGCCCGGACAAAATGTGCTCGAAGCCCAGTCGCGCGTAGTTGGCAAACACATCCCAGTTGCTTTGAGCCTCGGGCACGTTCCACCGGGGCTTGGCATCCGTGAGGATAGACCGGTAGGTGCGACCATCGAGGAGCTCGACGTGGACAATGACGTCTGTTTTGGAGCCGGCGATGCCGTCCGCGCCGATCGATGCGTTGGACAGGCCGCGCTGACCGCAATCGATGCGCCACGTGTAAATGCGTGCTGTGGCCTGTTCTTGGAGTGTGGGTTGCGACAGCGATCGACAATGGTCGGGAAGGACAGGTGCGAGCTTGCTACCGGGGACATCGCGCCTCGGGGTCTTCCACGTGACGTCCGCGAGACCGGGCGCGTACTCGTCGATTCGTATCAGCGAAGGCGCCAACGGATGCGCCGAAGCCGGCGTCACGCAAGACAGGAACGCGATCACCGCAAAAGCACGCACACCGAGCGTGGACCTCAAGCAGGGCTCATGTCGACAGCGGTTTGGCATCGGTACGTCACAATGTGTGGTTCATTCGTGCAAGCGTCTACATATCGCCGTACGTGTGTTGCAGAAGCGTGAGGCCCGCGAACACCGCGGTCTCTGCGCGCAGCACGCGTCCGCCGAGCCGAATGGGGAGGGCGCCACGCGTCTCGAGCATGGCGCGCTCTGCGTCGTTCCACCCTCCCTCGGGGCCCACCGCGAAAACGATTCGAAGTCCCGCGCGGCCTGCGTGCGGAGCGGCGTTGTCTAGGGCGGAACTACTCTGCGCTCGATCGTCGAGGTAGACGCGGAGGTCGGCTTCGGTGAAACAGTCGTCTTCCAGGATGGAGGTGAGCTCGGTGGACTCGCGAACCTCGGGCAAGCTCGCGCGTCGGCACTGGCGGGCCGCCCGTAGGGCCTGCTTCGGCCACGCGTGCGCCTTTTCATGATCGAGACCATCGCGTGGCACCGAGCGCTCCGAAAGCACGGGGACGATACGCGCGACGCCTAGCTCGGTAGCCTTCTGGATCACGACGAGCATTCGCTGCCGCGCGAGCACTGCGCAGAGCAAGGTGATCTCGACTGGCGACTCGGTAGAGCCCGCCATTCGTTCGTAGACGAGGGCTTCGCCGCCGCTCTTCTTCATCACCTTCAGCGAGGCGCGAAAGAAGCGCCCCTCGCGGTCCACGATGGTGAAGGCCTCTTTCTCCTTGATCTCCCGCCGTCGCAGCGCGCGCACGTGAAGTGCGTCCAGTGCGATCTGCTCGCCCTCCGCGAGCTTGGCGGCATGGCGAAGAGGTGCGTTCAGGGATGCCGAAGTCATGCGGAGAGCATAGTAACCCCACTGAGGTTGACCCATGAGGAAATCGAACCATCCGGCGCCGCCGCCGCTTCTCTAACCCGCGAGCCTGCCCTCTAGCTGTGCGGAATGCCTAGTCCGGCCTTGTCCGCTTTCTTCGCGGTCTTTTCTGCCTTCTTGGCCTTCTTCTCTTTCACCGTGAGTTTCGGCTTGTTCTTCGTGTCGGTTCTCTTTTGATCTTTGCTCATCGAGATCCCTTTACGGTTCGGTTGCGGCGCAGACGTTCCACCGTCCGGTTCACACAATGAGTTCTAGTGTCCCGCGCCCTTCGCAGGGGGCAAGCTGATGCGACACTGCCCCTCTTGTCTAACGGCTTGTGCGATCAACGCCCCCCAGTTGTCGGTGCAATTCGATTTCGAGCCGGCCGGAGCCTACGCGAGATGCTGGTGGAGCATTCGGACGATTTCGTCTGTGAGCGACGCGGCGTCGATGTCCTTCGGGGGGTGCAACACGAAGTTGTGAACCAAGCTGTCGACCGTTTGCACGACGACGTGGGCCCTCACTTTGTGGTCGCTCATCCGGACGTCCGGGTGCTCTTCGAGTAGCTCCGCCACCTCACTCGCAAGATCGTTCTCTCGCTTGCGGAGCTCTCGACGAAGCGACGAAGGGAGCGGCGCCTCTTCGAACAGAACACGATGGAGCTCTGGCTCCTGTTCGTGAAGTGCGAACATGGCGGCGACGAAACCTCGAAGCATCGTGGCGAGCGGCGGTCGCTCCGTTCGCGCAGCAGCCAGCAGTTCGCGGACCAATGCAAAACCTGCATCGATGTGCCGCTCCGTCAGGGCGACGAGGATAGCGTCCTTGTTGGGGAAGTACTGGTAGAGCGAGCCCACGGAAACCCCGGCGCGCTGCGCGATGCGGTCGGTGGTGCTGGCGGCGTACCCATGACGCCGGAGAACCTGAGTCGCCGCCACGAGGATGGCCTCGACCGTCGCCTTCGACCGCGCCTGAGCAGGCTTTTTTCGGGGTTTGAGCTGAGCTGATGGGGGCATGGATGAGCGTCCAGAATGCGAGGTGCCATATGTGAGGAATACCTCATATTCTAGAACAGGAGACAACGATGGACAAGCATCTCGAAGAAACGACCCTGCTGGATATCTCGCACCCCGAGCTTGCTGCGCTCATTGCCGAACGCGGCTGGAGCGACCTGCGGCAGTACGAGGCCATCGGAGCCATCTACGACTTCGTCCGCAACGAGGTCCGGTTTGGCTACAACGCCTCCGACGATTTGCCCGCCTCTTCTGTGCTCTCGGATGGCTATGGCCAGTGCAACACCAAGGGCACTCTACTGATGGCGTTGCTCCGGAGTGTCGGCCTTCCCTGTAGGTTTCACGGATTCACGATCGACAAGAAACTCCAGCGAGGGGTGGTGACCGGGCTCGCGTATCAGCTAGCTCCGAGGAGCATCATTCACAGCTGGGTCGAGGTTTACTACGACGGCGCGTGGGTGAACCTCGAAGGCTTCATTCTCGACTCGAGCTACCTCGACGGCCTGCGCTGCCTCTTCCCAGAGGCGCGAGGCGAGTTCTGCGCATACGGGGTCGGGACTCAGGACCTCGAGAACCCACCAGTGGAATGGAACGGCTCCGACACCTACATCCAGAAGACAGGCATCAACCACGACTACGGGGTCTTCGACTCGCCGGACGCATTCTACGCGAAACATGGCCCCAATCTCTCGGGACTCCGTCGCATTCTGTATGTCTACGCGATCCGTCACCTAATGAACGCAAAGGTAGCTCGCATCCGAGGACGTGGCGTCCACGCCGGGCCATCCCGGACTCTCGAAAGGCATACCATCGGAGAGTCCCCCTCGCGTCTACTTCGATGATTTCAATCGGCGGACTGCTCGACCGGCAACTCGACGCCGGGCATCCTCTCGGCCACGAACTGGGCGATGGTGTTGCGCGCAGAGGCGCCGATATCGTCGTCGGACGTATCGCGAAACAGGGCGATCACGAGGGCGGATTTTCCGCTGCCGCTCAGTGCATCGTTCTCCGCGATGCGGTTGAGCCGGGCGCGTAGCTTTCGGATAGCAATGAGGGCCTGTTTGGCGCGCCAGCGGTCGAAGATCTCTTGGCGCAATGCCTCGGTGCCCTCGAGGAACCAGTCCTTCTCCACACGGTATGGATCCTCGCCCCGCCTTCGCATGACGGCATCGGTGATGTCGAAACGAACGGTGGCGCTCTGGCGGTATCCCTCATCGAAGGTGACCGAGCCATCCTTCTCTACGATCGCCTTGAATGCGTGGCCCCGGTAGTGATGCGTGCCATCTTGGTGCAGACGCAATTTGGGGGGCTCACGGACGGAAAGGTGCCGCTTGCCACCAACGCCCTCGAAGTAGTTCCGCAACTCCACCTCGGCAGCGCTGGTCCCTTCCCCTTGGGTGTCGGACACTTCGCGTGCCGCGACTTGTTGAGAGACCACGAAAGCGCGCGCGGCGGTGTTGGGGTCGAGCGCGAGCATCGGCTCGGATGCGGGGGGGGTGGGCGAGGTTGCCGTTCGCTTCGGGG
>CAYZDM010000189.1:0-6080 GCA_964476875.1 uncultured Sandaracinaceae bacterium
TCATTGGCCCCGCGACCGACGTTTGAATGTTTGGGTCACCACCCTCGTAGAAGAACGAGAGGTGGCCCATGGTTCGATTCATACTTCTTCCATTCATCGCGTTCGCCCTCCTGCTGACAGGCACGGAGGCCGCACGGGCAGATGTCGTGGTCCGACCGGATGACGGTTCTTCGAGGGTCGTCGTGAAGACCGCGCCGCCGACAGTCGTCGTCGTCAAGCACAAGTCGGTCCCACAAACGCAGGTCCCGCAGCCTCCCCCGCCCAAGCGTGATCGCAAGATTGGTCTGCACTTCGACGTCGGCGGCACGTTCGGCCCACAGGTCGTGATGGGTGGCTTCTCTGGGGCTCTTCGGTTTCGGCCGAAAGAGCACGTCGGGATCGATCTAGGCTCCGGCTACTTCGCCGGAAACGACTACCAGGGGTTCTACCGGACCGAGATCCCGCTGACCGCTAACGCGCTCTTCTTCGTCAACCCCCAGCACAAGCTCCAGGTCTATTTCCTCCTCGGCCCCGGGGTATCGTTCGGGCGGGTCGAGACGCCATATGAACTTCGGCGTATGACCCACATCGGCGGACAGGCAGGGATGGGACTCGAGCTCAGGGTTGCGCCCGCATTCGCGCTGAACGTCGACGTGCGTGGGGTTATTCGCCATCGAATCGACAGCGACCCTAGACCGGAGTTCTTCGACGGAACCCGAAGCACGAACACGTCGGCTGGAGCTGTGCTCACGTTCGGCGGAACGCTGTACTTCTAACGACCGCTACGGGGGGGGCTGCTGGTTCGGCGTCCGCTGAACAGTTTCTTGAAGAAGCTGTCGCCCTCTTCGCCGTCGTCCTCGTTCGGAAGCGCGGGCGGCGCGGTCTTCAGCGCGTCATCTTCGCCGATCTTCTCGAACTCCTCGAGATCGTCCTCGTCGACGAGGAGCACGAAGTCCGACTCATCGATAATCTCGATCTCGGTGTTCTCGTCATCCCAACTTGCGTCTGCCGCCTCGGGCACCCGCGTCTCCGCCGTGTGTGCATTGGGTGGGGCAATGGAGATGCCTTCGGCCAGCGTGCCTAGTTGGCCATCCGCCGCTTCGAGGTCCACCGGCTCGGAGCCCGCAAAGCGAGCTCGCACCTCTGACACCTCGTCATCGCTCTTATCGAGCTCCGCGAGGTCCTGGTCCAGCCTAGACAGCTTCTCTTCGAGAACACCCACGTGATCAATGTCACAGGAAAACGCCTCCTCGTAAAGTCTTTCGCCCCGGGATGCCCTCAATCGGGCGAAGAAAAGCGAGCGATTTCCGCTTCGAGCAACGGAATCCGGTCCTGCCCCCAGGTCGAATACGACCCGATTCGAAAGGAAGGCACCCCCCAGAGGCCGAGCTCCGTGAGCACGTCCCTGTTGGCCTGCGCCTTCGCCTTCCAGCTCTTGTCCTCGATGGCCGCCCTCACACTGGCTTCGTCGAGGCCGGCGCGTTCTGCAAGAAAGACAAGGTCGGAAAGATGGGCCACATCTCGCGCCTCGGACCAAATGCCCTTCATCACCGAATGCGCAAACTCGAGCTCGCGTCCCTTGCCAGCTACGCAACCGAAGAACAGCGCCAGGCAGTAGCCAATGCCCTTCCCGAGTGGATCGGAGACGTGACCGAAGGGGACCCCGAGGCGGTCGGCTTCGCGCTTTGTGTCGCGCACGATATACAACCTCTTGGCACGCGGAACGGGGAGTCCGCGCATCACCATTGGAAGCACCGGGCGCAACGTGACCTCCACGCCATGGCGATCGCGAAGGTCGATCAGCTGAGGAATCGAAAGGTACGAGTACGGGCTGCGAAACGAAACAAAGGCCTCGATGCTCGGCGGCCGTTCGTTTGTTCCACGAATGAGGGAGGCCAGACGGGGCGTGGGCCCGCTGCTTAGATCGACATTGCCGTCGATCCCTTCGGCTTGGAGCCTTTCCTCGAGACAGCGGACGCGGTCGACGCCCCAGTACCACTCGCCGCCGTAGTAGAGCATTCCTGGCTGGTAGTGCCCTGCCCGCTCGAGCGCAGCGGCGTTTGCTTCGAGCGCCGGGCGGACCTCCTCGCCGGAGACGCTGCCATATCGCTCGACGAGCGTCGCGACCCTTTCACCGTCATCGCTCCATACCGCGTCCCCTAGCGCCACCGCGACTTCGAGCTGCTCTTCTTGGGGGCGGCGTTGGAGCAACACGGCGTGTGCGCGTCGCGAGCGATCCTCGGTAGGCGCGACGGCCGGGGACGGAAAACTCAGCCCGTAGCTCTCGGCTAGGATCGCCGCGTCGCGGATCGCGTGCTGCAACAGCAGCTCGGGTTCAGGGTTGGCGCCCGCGCTCGGATGCCCGACCGGAATGATCTCGATCTCGAGCCCGTACTCGCTCGCCAATCGTGGGGCGACCTGCACCAGCAAATGGCTGTAGGGGTCGTCGACTCGATAGTAGAGTCGCGCTCGTCGCCGACCACCACTCAACACCCGACCGATGCGGTGCAGCGCACGCTTCGCCGGTCGCGAACTGAGATAGAGGTTCGCCCCGGCACCGATGACCTGGGACTTCATCGACATCTAGTTGGCGCCTACGAGCTCGTACACCTTGGTCACTGCTTCACCGAGCTTGCTCGGATCAGGACCGCCGGCCTGCGCAAAGTCGGGTCGGCCGCCGCCATTGCCACCAACGACCATCGCCGCAGCTTTGACGATGTCGCCCGCCCTGAACTTTCCGACCAGTTCTTTCGACACGCTGCAAACCAGCAACGCCTTCTTACCGTCTTGGCTGGGCGACCCGAGCAGGATGACAGCCGGCGCGAGTTTGTCTCGCAACTGGTCTGCCATTTCACGAAGCGCCCCGGCATCGCCTAGTTCGACGGCGGCACCAAGGACCCGAGCTCCATCGACTTCGCGTGCATCTGCCGCGAGATCGACGCTATCGCCAGACATGAGCGAACGCTTGAGACGCTCGATCTCCCGATGTGACTCCTTTTGCTGCTCCACGAGCCGCTCGACGCGGTCGCGAAGCTGCGCAGCGGGCGCCTTGAGCAAAGCCGCTGCACCGTGGAGCTCGCCCTCCACACGACGTAGATGCCCCAGCGCGTTGAGTCCGGTCGTCGCCTCGATTCGACGAACGCCGGCAGCAAGGCCTGTCTCGGAAAGGACCTTGAAGAGTCCGATGTCGCCGGTTCGATGCGCGTGCGTACCACCACACAACTCGAGCGAAGGGCCGATCGTAAGCATGCGAACCACATCTCCGTACTTCTCTTCGAAGATGCCGATCGCGCCGCGCGCTTTCGCCTCATCCATGGGGAGGGCCTCGGTCGTGATGGCCGTGTTCTCCAGCACTCGAGCATTGACGAGGTTCTCGATTTGCTCGATTTCCTTGGCTTCCAGCGGGCGGGTGCCGCTGTAGTCGAAACGAAGGCGGCTCGGGCCGACGAGGGAGCCCTTCTGAGCTGCAGTTTCGCCGACGATCTGACGCAACGCCCAGTGCAAGAGATGGGTCGCACTGTGGTTGCGGCGGGTGGCGCTCCGAAGCTCGTGATTGACCAGGAGCTCGACGCTCTCACCGGTCTTGAAGATACCGCTCGCGACCTTGCCCCGATGCACGATCAGACCTTCGACGGGTTTGTACGTGTCCTCGACTTCAAAGCAGGTGCCTTCGCCCGCGATGACCCCGCGGTCACCTACCTGGCCGCCCTGTTCAGGGTAGAACGGCGTAGCGCGCACGATGATTTCGCCGGACATACCGGCCGCGAGCTCGTCGACGGTGGCGCCATCGGCGATCAACGCCACCACCTCACCGTCCGCGCCTTCAGAGTCGTATCCGAGGAACTCGACTGCCCCGACGTCTTGGGCGAGCACGGAGTACAACTCGGCTACGGCGCTACTGCCGACCTTCGAGCCCTGACTCCGCAAACGAGCCTGTGCCATCTCATCATCGAAGCCCTCTTGGTCGATCGTGAAGCCCTGCTCATCACCGATTACGTTCTGCAGGTCGAGAGGGAATCCGTACGTGTCGTAGAGGCGAAAGGCGACCTTCCCGGGCAGCGAGCGCGCGCCACGACGGTCAAGCCATTCATCGTTTCCTGAGATGAGCTGGAGCCCCCGGTCGAGCGTGCGACGGAAACGCTCCTCCTCTTGCTGAGTGACCTCCTCGATGAGCGCGCGACGTTCCTTGAGCTGAGGATAGACATCGCCCATGTCATCGGCGACGCGAAGCGCGCAATGGTGCAGGAATGACTCGCCGATGCCGAGACGGTGACCGTGCCGAATCGCACGCCTCATCACGCGACGAAGGACGTAGGCACGTCCGTCTTTGTCCGGAAATACGCCCTCGGAAATCAGGAACGCTGTGGTGCGAGCGTGATCGGCGATGACCCGCATGCTCACGTCGTCATTCGACTGACTCTCGCGGTAGGGCTTCCCCGAAATGTCGGAGGCGAGGTCGACGATGGGCCGTAATAAGTCGGTGTCATAGTTGCTCAAGACACCCTGTTTGACGACTGCGATCCGCTCCAGGCCGGCGCCGGTATCGATAGATGGTGCCGGCAGTGATTCCATCTTGCCGTCGGCCTGCCGATTGAACTGCATGAACACGAGGTTCCAGAGCTCGAACCAACCACGACCATCCGAAGCCGGCTCTTCGCCAAAGGTGCCCGGGTCGATGTCGTCGAGGCCGAGGCAGTAGTGAAGCTCGGAGCACGGTCCGCAAGGTCCGGTGTCGCCCATCTGCCAGAAGTTGTCTTTGGCACCGCAGCGAATGATCCGATCATCGGAAAAACCCGTGACGTCTTTCCAAATGGCCGCGGCCTCGTCATCGGCCGGAGCGAGCCCTTCCTCGCCACCGAACACGGTGACGACGATCCGCTCTGGGTCGAGTGCGAGCGTGTCGACCAAGTAGTCCCACCCGAACTGGATCGCGTCGCGCTTGAAGTAGTCCCCGAACGAAAAATTCCCGAGCATCTCGAAAAATGTGTGGTGCCGCGCGGTGACCCCAACGTTCTCGAGGTCGTTGTGCTTGCCGCTGATTCGAATGCACTTCTGCGATGTGGTTGCGCGAGAGTACGGGCGCTGTTCTTTGCCGGTGAACACGTCCTTGAACTGCACCATGCCCGCGTTGGCAAACATGAGCGTGGGGTAGTTGGGCGGGACGAGCGGACCGGAGGGGACCCGCTCGTGCGCGCGCTCAGCGAAGAACCGCAGGAACGATTCTCGAATTTCCGATGAGGAAGCCATTCCCGACGATTGCTAGCCCTTCTACAGCGCCCATGCAACGCCTGTGCTAGAGGCTTCGCCGTGCTGACATGCCTCCGTGTCCGTAGCTTCGCCATCATCGAAGCACTCGAAGTCGAGCTCAACGGCGGGCTCAACATCGTCACCGGTGAGACCGGCGCAGGCAAATCAATCCTCGTCGACGCGCTCCAGCTCGTATTGGGCGCGAGAGGACGACCGGAAGTCGTGCGGACGGACGCGGAAGCTGCCGAGGTCGAGGCTCTTTTCGACCTCACCGACCAGCCAGTAGCGCTGGGGGCACTTCGAGATCAGGGCATCGAGACGGACGGCGAGCTTTTGATTCGCCGGATAGTGAGCGCGACGGGTCGAACTCGGGCGTATATCAACGGCCGGCTCGCCACGCTCGCTCAACTCAAGGAAGTGACTAAGGGCCTCGCGGACATCTCGTCACAACATGAATACCACTCGCTGGCGGACTCTCGTCATCACCTGACCTACCTCGACGCATTCGCTAGTCATGGAGCACTCGTTGAGGAGGTGGGGCGGGGCTATGCGGCGCTCGTCGAGGCGTCGGCACGGCTCGACGAGGTGGTGACCGAGGAACGCGGCAAAGCGGATCGCGAAGATCTGCTCCGCTACCAAGTCAATGAGATCGAAACGCTGCGAGAGGCCATCGAGAACGAAGACGCGCTCATCTTAGAGTGCGAGCGGCTTCGACACGCGGAGAAGCTCGGCACGGCGGCGGGCGAAGCCGAAGCGCAACTCTACTCGGATGACAACGCGATCTGCGGCGCTGTTTCGCGAATCGCCACGTCGATCGAGCAGGTGTCCGGTTTCGACCCGAGCCTCGGCCCCAT
>CAYZDM010000190.1:0-6079 GCA_964476875.1 uncultured Sandaracinaceae bacterium
CAAGGCGCTCAAAGAAGAGGGCTATCGGATCATTCTGGTCAACTCCAACCCGGCGACGATCATGACCGATCCGGAGTTCGCCGATCGGACGTACGTCGAGCCGCTGACGCCCGAGATCCTGGAAGTGATCATCGAGCGCGAGAAGCCGGACGCAGTCCTTCCCACCCTGGGAGGGCAGACGGCGCTGAATCTGGCGCTGGCGCTCGCCGAGCAAGGCATTCTCGAAAAGCACGGCGTCGAATTGATCGGCGCGAACGTGGACGCGATTCGAAAGGCCGAAGAGCGGGAGCTCTTCAAGGCCGCCATGGACAAGATTGGCCTCGGCAGCGCGCGGGCAGGCGTGGCGCGCACGGTCGAGGACGCTCACAAGATTGCCGACGACATCGGGTACCCGATCATCCTGCGCCCCTCGCTGACGATGGGCGGCTCAGGCGGCGGCGTGGCCTACAACAAGGCCGAGTTCGACGATGCGATTCGATGGGCGTTCCAATGTAGTCCGATTAACGAGTGCCTGGTCGAAGAAAGCCTGATCGGTTGGAAGGAGTACGAGCTCGAGGTGATTCGGGACAACGCCGACAACTTCGGGGTCATCTGCACCATCGAAAACCTCGACCCGATGGGCGTTCATACGGGCGACTCGATCACCGTGGCGCCCGCGATGACGCTCACCGACCGCGAGTACCAGCGCCTTCGCAACGCCGCACGCGCAATCATCACGGAGATCGGCGTCGAGACGGGTGGCTCGAACATCCAGTTCTCCGTCAACCCGGCGGACGGCCGCATGATCGTGATCGAGATGAACCCCCGCGTCTCCCGCTCGAGTGCGCTCGCGTCGAAGGCAACCGGATACCCCATCGCGAAAATCGCAGCCAAGCTTGCGGTGGGCTACCGTCTCGACGAGCTCCAAAACGACATCACCGGGACCAGCGCGGCCTTCGAGCCGACGATCGACTACGTCGTTACGAAGATGCCCCGGTTCGCCTTCGAGAAGTTCGCAGGGGCCGACCCGCGCCTGACCACCCAGATGAAATCCGTTGGGGAGGCGATGTCGATCGGCCGCACCTTCAAGGAGTCTCTGCAGAAGGCGGCACGCTCGCTCGAGACGGGGCGCGACGGCCTCACCTCGCTTCTTGCCAAAGTCGACTACCGCGATCTCGCCGCGCAGGTGCGGCGGCTCATCGAGAGCGGTGAGTCGGTCAACACAGCAAAGCCAATGCTGGCCGACCTGCCAGACGCTACTGACGAGGAGCTCCGAGAGTCGATTCTCGACCTCATCAGGACTCCACTTGCGGATCGACTTTGGTACGTCGCGGACGGGATGCGCGTTGGGCTGAGCCTGGATGACCTCCATCAAGCCACCAACATCGACGTCTGGTTCCTCGAGCAAATCCGGCAACTCATCGCCTTCGAGCAGAGCATGAAGGTGAGCGCAGGCGAGCCGCTGAGCGAGGAGATGCTCCGGAGAGCCAAGGAACTCGGTTTCAGCGATGGGCAGATCGCCGAGGCGCGAGGAGAGGTTGCCTCCGAGGTCCGTGCGCATCGCGCTCAGCTTGGTGTCGAGCCGGTCTATTCACGCGTCGACACCTGCGCCGCCGAGTTTCCTGCGCTCACGCCGTACATGTACTCGACATGGGGTCTGAAGAGCGAGGCCCGCCCCGGCGGCGACAAGAAGAAGGTCATGATTCTTGGCGGTGGTCCCAACCGCATCGGGCAAGGGATCGAATTCGACTACTGCTGTGTTCACGCGTCGTTTGCGCTCAAGGAGATGGGCTTCGAGACCATCATGGTGAACTGCAACCCGGAGACGGTGTCCACCGACTACGACACGTCCGACAAACTCTACTTCGAGCCGCTGACGTTCGAAGACGTGATGCACATCGTCGAGGTCGAGAAGCCAGACGGCGTCATCGTGCAGTTCGGCGGCCAGACACCGCTGAAGCTTGCTGTGGCGCTGTCTCGAGAGGGCGTTCCCATACTCGGCACGTCGGCCGACGCGATCGACCGCGCTGAGGACCGCGAGCGCTTCGAGGATTTGCTCACTAAGCTCAACCTCGATCGACCGCGCGGCGGCATTGCCAAGGGCACCAAGGACGCATTCGCCGTCGCAGAGCGAATCGGCTTTCCAGTCGTGGTGCGACCGAGCTACGTGCTCGGAGGACGCGCGATGGAGATCGTTCACTCGCAGGAGGATCTCGCACGGTACATGACCGTTGCCCTGGAGGCAGTTGCCGATGCGGGGACGCAAACCATCCTCGTCGACGAGTTCTTGAAGGACGCGATCGAGGTCGACGTCGACTGCGTATCCGATGGCAAAGACGTGGTCATCGGAGGGCTGCTGCAGCACATAGAGGAGGCCGGGATTCACTCGGGTGATTCGGCCATGGTGCTTCCTGCCCATGCGCTGCCTCCAGATGTGCTCGCTACGCTGCGCGCGTCGACTCGCGCCCTTGCTCTCGAGCTGGGTGTTGTGGGCCTGATGAACGTTCAGTTCGCGGTTCGTGGAAGCGGGGTCTTCGTCATCGAGGTGAATCCGCGCGCGTCCCGCACCATTCCGTTCATCAGCAAGGCCATTGGTGTGCCCCTCGCCAAGATAGCCGCGAAGGTGATGGCGGGCGCCACTCTGCGTGAGCTCGGGTACACACGCGAGATCGTCACCAATCACATCGCCGTCAAGGAGTCAGTGTTCCCTTTCACCAAGTTCCCCGGCGTAGACACTCTTCTCAGTCCCGAAATGCGCTCCACCGGCGAAGTGATGGGGATTGCCGACAACTTCCCGGACGCGTTCTACAAGGCGCTGCTATCAGCCCACCTGGAGCTTCCCGACAAGGGGAAGGTGTTCATCAGCGTGAAAGAGAACGACAAGCCTGCAGCCGCCGACCTTGCGCGACGCCTGAGGGACTTGGGGTTCGAGATCATCGCCACCAAGGGGACTCGCGAGGTGCTCGAACGCGCCGGAGTGGAAGCCGAGAACGTGCACAAGGTCGGCGAAGGCCGACCGCACATCGTCGACCTCTTGCAAAATGGCGACATCGCCCTCGTGTTCAACACGACCGAGGGCGCCAAAGCGATTCGCGACAGTCGTTCGATGCGCCGGCAGACCGTGCTGAGCGACGTGCCGTACTTCACGACGATCGCAGCGGCAGTGGCGGCGGTCGATGCAGTCGAAGCGCGACGCCTCCGACCGCCTTCGGTCTGCTCGATTCAAGAGTACCACGCGCGCACCGGCGAGCTCGCGACGCTTCGTCCTCCGAAGGGCTAGCTTTGGGTTGCCAAATTCGCGCCCTCGGTTTACGAGGGTGTGATGGATCGGGTACCGATGACCCCCGAGGGGCATGCTGCTCTGACGGTTGAGCTCAACGCGCTCAAGGCGGAGCGTCCGAAGATTTCTCAAGAGATCGGGATCGCACGCGACCACGGTGATCTCAAAGAGAACGCCGAGTACCACGCTGCCAAAGACAAGCAGGGCATGTGTGAGGCGCGCATCGTCGAAATCGAGGACAGGCTCTCCCGTGCGGACGTGATCGATACGTCCACGCTCAGTGGCGACAAGGTGAAGTTCGGCGCGTTCGTGGAGCTCGAGGACATGGACAACGGCAAGGTAGTCACCTACCGCCTGGTCGGTGCCGACGAGTCGGATATCAAACTGGGCAAGATCTCGATCACCTCTCCCGTTGCACGTGCGATCGTCGGCAGGGAGGTCGGCGACGAAGTCAGTGTCCAGACTCCGGGCGGCATTCGGAACTACGAAGTTAGTGACGTCCGCTGGGACTGAGGGAGCCCCCGCCTGAGGGAGTGAGCGAATTTGCCCACACTGCTCGACCATCCTGTCGAATCCTTGCCCGGGATCGGCCCGACCACCGGCGCGCATCTGCGCCAGCGGGGCTACGAGTCGCTCGGAGACCTGTTGTGGTTGTTGCCGAGGGGCTACGACGACCAGCGCCGGCCAACTCCGATTCACGCGCTCAAGGACGGTGACTACGTCGTCGTCGAGGGGGTCGTTCGGCGAGCCCGCTCATATCCGAGAGGCGGCCACATGGGCTTTGAGGCTCGGCTCGAACCCTCGGAGAGTTCCGACGAGGATGGCTATTCCGAGCTCAAGTTGATTTGGTTCCGGGCGATCCCGGGGCTTGGAAAGCGCTTCCTCGAAGGCGAGACGGTCCGCGTCGCTGGCAAAGTTCACGACTATCGCGGCATGGCGACAATCGCCCACCCCGAGTCCCTCGACGCGGCGAATCCAGGGACCATCGAACCGCGCTATCCCGAGATCCCGGGCGTTCGGCGAAAGGCGTTGCGGCGAGCGGTGCGGGCGGCGGTGGACCGGGCAGTCGCCGAGGTGCCCGACTTGCTTCCGCCGTCGCTACGGGACGTCGTGGGCGTCCGCACGGTTGGCGAAGCGCTTGGCGCGATTCACGTTCCCGACCCCGAGACGTTCGACGCGGAGCCCGAGGATGCTCCGACCACGCCGGCGCATCGCAGACTCGCGCTCGAAGAGCTGCTCTTGTGGGAGCTTGCCCTCCGGCTGAGGCGGGCGTCGGAGCGCGGTGGTGTTGCTCGATCATTTGAGAGCGGAACCGCGGTCGAGTCAGCGTGTGCCGCGTTTCCGTTCGACCTGACGGTGGCGCAACGAGGTGCGATCGCCGAGGTGAGCAAATCGTTGGCCCAAGAGACGCCGATGCGCCGATTGCTTCAGGGCGACGTCGGTTGTGGCAAAACCGCCGTGGCGATGGTGGCGTGCGGACAGGTTGCCGCGGGAGGAGCGCAGAGCGTGTTCCTCGCGCCCACCGAGCTTCTCGCCGACCAGCATGCAGAGACCTTGAGGCCAACGGCAGAGAAGCTGGGACTTCGGCTCGGTGTTTTCACCGGTGCATTGAGCAAGGATCAGCGCCGCTCGATGTTGGACCGCATGGCCACCGGGGTCATCGACATCGTGGTGGGAACTCACGCCCTGCTGAGCGGCGAGATTCGATTCGCCGACCTCGGCTTGGTCATCGTCGATGAACAGCATCGGTTCGGCGTGGCACAACGTCTTCGCCTGGGCACGCGCGGGTCGACGAGGCGCCCACATCTTCTCGTCATGACGGCCACACCTATTCCTCGAAGTCTCGCGCTGGTGCTCTACGCGGGACTCGAGCTGACCACGATCGACTCCAAGCCACCGGGTCGCGTACCGGCAACTACCAAGATGGTGCCACGCACACAGCGTGCCACCGTGTTTCGCCAGATCGAGCGCGCGCTCGAGGCAGGGGGGCGTGCGTTCGTGGTGTGCCCGGCCATCTCCTCCTCGGACGACATGGTCGGCGTCGACCGAGTCTGCGATGAGATGCAGGCGCGCTTCGGGGAAAGCCGCGTCGGTCAGATACACGGCCGCCTCTCCGGGGAAGAGCGTCGCGGGTTGATGCAGGCGTTCCGCCAGGGTGAGCTGCAACTGTTGGTCGGCACGACGGTGCTCGAGGTCGGCGTCGACATTCCGACGGCCAACATCATGGTCGTCGAGCAGGCCGAACGATTTGGCCTCGCGCAGCTCCATCAGCTTCGAGGACGCGTCGGGCGAGCGGGGCAACGAAGCGCCTGTCTGCTGACCTTTGCCGAGCCGCTGACGGCCGACGCCGAGGCTCGCCTCCAGGCGCTGTGCGACAGTGACGACGGGTTTCGTCTGGCCGAACTGGACCTCGAGCTGAGGGGGCCGGGTCACCTTTTCGGATACCGCCAATCGGGGGCGAGTGGGCTTCAGTTCGCCAACCTGGCCAAGGATCAGGGCCTTCTCGCCCAGGCGGGGGAGCTTGCGGATCGCATCATCGGGGCGGATTCGGATCTCTCCGCGCCCGAACACGCGGCCGCCAGGGCTGCGGTGGATCGCTGGGAACGCAACGCCGCCGTCAAGGAGGACGCTGGCTGACCCCGGGACCGAGTCTGCTACGTTCTTGACGGCTTGCGGGCGCCCAGGTAGTTCCAGATCATGCCGCTGGTTCACCACGTGCAGCGCGAAGTCACGCTCAAGATCGTCTATTACGGCGTTGGGCTCGGGGGCAAGACCACCAACCTGGAGATCATCCACGCGCAAACGCGTCCTGAGTCTCGG
>CAYZDM010000191.1:0-6078 GCA_964476875.1 uncultured Sandaracinaceae bacterium
AGCGGTGGGCGGTTTGGCGATATCGGAGGTGGTCCGGTACGCGGTCGCCGTCTACGGGGCGGCCGGGCTGGGTTTTCACGAACAACGAAGCGATTGGGGTGCCACGTTCCGCGTCGCAGTCTCCGCACTCGTCGCTTGGTCCGCTGTCGCGGGGTTGACCGAACTCGGTGTCACGCACGTCGTGCTTCACGCACTGGTCGTCTTCGTCCTCGTGACCGCGTTCTGGGCGCGACCACTCATGGTGCTGGTTTCCAGAGTTCGTCGAAGGGAGTCGGTGTTTCATCTCGAACTTCGGGCTTCGGGCGACCCTTCCTGAACGCGCGTTCGAGATGAGGCAGGCCCAGGAGGGGCTCAGCGGTTCAGTGTTTTGCGACTCGGTGGGCGAATGTGACAATGTGAGAGTCATGGGGGGCAACGTACCGGGAGCCAACTGGTGGCAGCAGGCAGCATGTGCGTTTCTGATCGTCACAGGCGGCGGCTGCTCGGATGAAACGAGTACAGGACCCGCTTTCACGGTGGACGATTCGGGCGTGCCGTTCGTGGAACCTCCTACCGACGGAAGGCCTCCGCCGCCTGCTCCTACCGACGGAAGGCTCCCCATGTTCGTGGCCCAGGGGCACGCGGGACGAACAACGCTTTCATGCGACGACGGACGGACCTGGGTGGAAGACCGGTCCGACGAGGCGTGGGACTACTGCAGTAGCAACGATTGTGATCATGGACCCGGTGCAGGGCGCGGCATCACCTGGGGTGAGGGATGGTTCTTCGCCACTTTCGGGTGGGGCAGCCCGGGCACCCTACGCCGGAGCATGGATGGAGTGAACTGGCAGGTGGTGCTCGACGGAGAGACGTTCGGCGGCGTGGCATACGGCAACTCCCGTCTCGTTGCCGCAAGCCGAAACGGGCAATACTCAGACGACCAAGGAGAGACGTGGCAGGATTTCACCAGCGTCGCACTCACCACTTGGAACGTCCGTGACACGGCTTTCGTTCCCTACGACGGCGGCCGATTCATCATGACGACGCGCGACGAGACGTCGGAGGTCGTGGTCAGCTCGGACGGCGCTGCTTGGACACAACCGCAGACGGTACCCACGGACTGCCAAGGGGGCTCATATCAGGGGCGAGTCGTACACGGGAACGGGACAACCATCATGATCGGCCAGGAGGGTGTCGTCTGCCGGTCCAGCGATGGCGGCCAGACATGGTTCTCAACGCCTGTAGCGAACTCGCTCGGAGCGAACGGGATCTGGAGCGGCCACGAGTTCATGACCTGGCACCGCGGCACCCTGCACCGAAGCACCGATGGCGAGACCTGGACGACGACCGAGACCGTGCCCGAGGACGTCGACATTGGCGTGGCCGCTGTCAGCGACGAGGGCACAATCGTCGGGGTCACCAACGGATGGCAGCAACACTACGACTCACAGAAGTTCTACCGCAGCGAGGATGGCGTCCATTGGGAGGTCCTACCCCGAGACGCCTACACGGGTGGTCATCCGATCAAGACCATTGCCTTCGGCTACGGCGAACCAAGCGAACACTGCCAGTAGGCTGGCGTTCACCACCAGCGCGGGGTTTGCTCGATGAACTGCATCACCGCATCGAACTTCGGCGCGTCGGCTCGAGGCTGATCCATGTACTCCTTCAGCCCCCAGCGCCCCCACTTGCTGTACGCACCGACATTCGTGTAGTTCATGAACAGTTTCCCACCCTGATCGTGCCAAGCCTTCAGGTAGCGAAGGTAGAAATTTTTCATTCTCGGGTGGCGGTTGATCGCGTCATAGAGGGCGTTGATCTTCTCGTCGTTCTCGACGCCACCCACGGCGGAAAAGTGTTGGCCGCCTTCGTAGGCGACTAGATCCACGCCGAAGCGCGTAGCGATTTCAGCTTGGCCCTTCATGTTCTCGATCGCCTGGGGCAGAGTCTCATCGTCGACTCGGTCGAACATCTCATCGACGGATAAGCCTGCGATCTCCGCTTGATTCTTCTGGTTCGCGATGAGCCCAAAGTACGGCGCGATCGCCAAGGCGTCGGTGCGCTCGCTGAGATTACGATGCGCCAGCAAGTTCTTGCTCGACCACGGAACCGCGGCCTGCGACCCGACGACGCGAACGACTCTCGCAGCGGATTCCCCGAAGGCTTGGCGCCAAATGCTGAAGATCGCGTCGCTACGCTCCGCTTGGCACACGAGCAACCCCTTGTGCGGGTTGTTTTCACCCTTCCCCGCTGGACACTGCGCGACCGCGCCGTACTGATCGAACTGCGCGTTCCACACCTCGTTCGAATATTCGACCCATACACGAAAGTCCTCAGGCAGCGTGTCGCGGACAGAAGACGCTAGGTTCGCCACGTAGTCGTCGTCCGCCAAATGCGGGATGTTGAACCATGGCTCGGCTCGAAGGCGCGTTGCGAGAGAGACCATCACCTCGACGGGAACCCCGCGCCGACTCCAGTTCGCGTCCGTCAGTTTGGGGCGGTCGGACCACGAGCGGATCTTCGAGTTGTTGGTGCGCATCCAATCCATGAAGCGAAGGACCGTGTACCGGCTCATGGACTGCAGGAACTTCGGATGAAAGATCCGTTCCTTGTAGGTCGTCTCGAAGGGAAGGCAGTCGCTACCGGGGCAGGCGTTAGCGCGATCGCACCAGCGCGCATCGTCTTCCTCGCACGATCCTCCGGGGGGAAGCACACGGATGTTGCGGATCGGATTATCGGGATTGGTCTTTTGTATCTCGAAGAGCACGGCGCCGTTCTCTTTGACGCGGACCACGTGCCGCCCTGGCCCCGAGCGACTCTCGAGCAGCTCGTTGTCGTGGCTGATCTCCCCCTCCCCATCGAACAGAATGACGAATTCGCCCGCGGGGTGTCCGCCTTTGGTGAGCATGAGTGTCCGAGCGACTTGTTCGGGCAGAAGAGAGCGCACCCACCCGTTCTCGTCGATATCGATCGGACGCCCATCGTTCCATTCGCGGCCTTTGCCGCTGATCCAGGGACGCGATGCCTTGAAGAGGTCGACGAAGGGCATGTCCACAGAGTGGTCGACAACGGTGGCGATGTTCGACCCAATAGGTGACATGCGGTTGAGCTCGGAGCTTGTCCCTGATCGCAGCGCGGGCACCACGTCCGCTGGGGCGGCCGACTTCGACGCTTCGTTCGACTCCATGCCCGGGGCTTTGTGTGAGGAGCATGTACACGAGGTGCACCACAGGATTGAGAACGAGATCAGTGCACCCAAAACGCTTCTGCTCATTGTTTCGCCTTCTTCCAACTCAAGTGACTGACGCTCTAGCGCGGTACGAACCGGATGAAGCCCGTGCGGGTCGGTTCGTGCACCCACAGGAGCGTGAAGTCGAACGCGTCGAGCTCGGACGCGAGCTCCGGTTGGACTGCGCCGCTTTGTCGGAGACGCGTGCGTATCGATTCGGTGTCCATCCCGGGATCGATACGGACGTAGCCGTTCGATGCGAAGATGTCGTAGCCACGCGCGTAGGCGTGGGCAAGCATGCGTCCCTCCCGCAGCGCTGCAACGGAATCCTTGTCGGCCGCGAACCCGAACGCATGGATTGACGGGGAGTCAATCGAGAATGAGATGATCCCATCGTCGAGCTCGAGCAACTTGGCATCAGGATCGATTTGGTCGAGTGCTTCTTGAATCGCAACTCGATCCTTCCAAAAATCGTACGCCCCGTTGTGATCGACGTATGCCGAACTGAGGATCTGTCGGCCCATGGAGAAAAGCAAAACGACCGCATAGCCAGCGTAGACGGCTTTCCGCGCTACGCCGCGCCCATCGAGTCGCCCGTACGCATCCCCAACCAGCACGGCGAAGAAGAAGGTTGTCATTAGGACGGAGAGCGCGAAGTACCAGCTTCCTTGGTGCCATAGATGCACGTACGTGAGGTTGTACGCGAGCTTGACTAGGATCCCCACGGCGAACCCGATCGGCAGAATGTAGCGAGGGTCGCGCTTCCGCGAGACGGTAGTCGACCAAATGTAGATTGTGGACATCAGGGCCGGGCCGATCATCTGAACCAATCGGAACACGTTCGCCTGAATGTCGGCGGGGACGCTTGGGCGTCCGGTCGCCGACTCCTTGAGGTCAATCAGAAAGGGAAAGGCGCCCGAAAGGCCAACGTAGAGGGAACGAAACAGCACGAACCCTCCTTTGACGCTTCCACTCACGGGCAGGAAGACGCCTGCATAGGCTCTGTTGTACGCAAGGTAGACGACGAGAACCAGAGTGCTCGCGGCGACTACGTTCAGGGCGGGTCGAATCCGATCTCGAAAGGGCACACCAGGCGTCAATAAGAAGACCAGAAAGAACACCGGAATCACGAAGACGTCGTCGAGACGGGACAACATGACGAGCGGCAACACGAGCCCAAGCCGCCAGGCGACGCCTAGGAACGAGGGGTCGTACATCGATTCGAGCGTGAAACCAGGACGGTTCACCTCGCGGGCCATTACGAACAGCGCAAGGCCGCCCGAAAGGATCGACACTCCGCTCTCGAGCCCATTCGCGCCGTACCAGATCGGCCAGTTGTCGTAACCCACCCCTAGCGCGAGGTAGTACACACCGGGAACGGTCAAATAGCTCAGGAAGGCCGAGCCCGTATAGCGAAAGATAGCCACGCTCGTCAGGGCGACACCCACGCTCGTGACCAGGATGCTCAGCAGAAACCCCGCAACCAAGAGGCGCTCGGTGTCGCCACCGATGACCCCGTGAAGAGCGGTCAACATGAACTGCCATAGCGGGTGAAACCCGTTGGTCGCGGTCTCGCCGTCGAAGGTGTACCAGGTGAGCGAAGAGCGCTTCGCAACGGCCAAATAGAGCATCGCGTCCGCGCGAACGAAGTTGAAGATGCCCTGCGCCCCGGAGTGCAGGAGCGTGTAGACCGGCGGGATGGCCACTAAGAGCGAGGTACCAGCGGCCACGAGCCATGGCGTACGGGTCTTGGTCAACTTGGTGCACCCGTCCCAGCGGCAATCCGGGCTCGTTGTCGCGTGACTCGCATCGCAGCGGCTTCCTGCAAGATGCCCGCGAGGCATCCCCAAAGCGCCCCACTCAGCAGGAAGGCCAGTCGGGTGAAGTCGCCGTTAGGGATGAAATCGAATGCCGAGAATCCGACCATGAGCCCAAGTACCGCGAGGAGACGTCGGTCGGCTAGCCGCGGAACGTATTTCAATCGTCTCAGCAGAGCCAAGAGAGGGAATAGCAGTAGACCGAAGCTGCTGAGGAAGCCGACGATCCCGTGGTCACCTAGTCGGATGATCCAAGCCCCGTCGCGAACCGACTCCGGAGCCCCTTCGCCCGACCAGGGCTTGAACACGCACGCTCTGCAGTAGCTCCCCCACCCGAACCACGGGCGTTCCATGGCTCGCTCGAGCAATTTTTCTTCGTTCCCAAACCTGAAGGACATCGAACTCGCCCGCTCCGACCCGTAGGTTTCTACAGCCCATTCCTGGAGGCCCTCAATCGGAATCAGTTCGTTTGCTCGCGCCACGGGATACAACAACAAGAGCATGACCAGCGCTACGCCTGTCAATGCTTGAACTCGGGGGGAAGCAAACAACACGAGTGGGACAGCGACCAGAGCGTAGAGCAAAGACGCAATACTCTTCGACAGAACGAGAATGACCGAAAGGTACGAGGCGACCCAACCGGCGGGGAACCGAGAAACCCGGATCTTGCTCTTGTGTAGGGCCGCGGCCGCCATGACCGTCAGTGCTGTGAAGATCGCGACCGCGAGCCCATGCGCCATGAAGACCATTGGGCGGTAGCCGCCGTCGCGAATCGCCTGCACGAAATGATGCTGGTGGAACCCATACACCCACCGATGCAGCTGTGGGCTCAGGATCAACTCGACGATCTGCAACGAGGTATAGAGGAGCGATGCCACGACCATCGACGTGAGCAGGACGCGAAGATCCGACGAGCCTCGGAACATGATGGCGCCCAAGTAGAACGGAAGGACGATGCCGATCAGGGCGTTGAGCACTCCATGAACAGCGTCGTACGGAACGTGCCCGGGAAAATCTCTGCTCCCAATGCTGTACCCATCCATGTTCAGAAAG
>CAYZDM010000192.1:0-6076 GCA_964476875.1 uncultured Sandaracinaceae bacterium
CGCCGGCTTCAAAGAGGTGAAGCCGATGGTGTTCTGCGGGATCTTCCCGACGGATAGCGATCAGTACACGGAGCTTCGGGATGCACTCGAGAAGCTGAACCTCAATGACGCCGCGTTCATGTTCGAGCCGGAGACATCAGACGCGCTCGGGTTCGGGTTTCGTTGTGGGTTTCTGGGGCTCCTGCACATGGAGATCATTCAGGAACGACTCGAACGCGAGTACCACATCGGACTGATCACGACGGCGCCAAGCGTGGTCTATCAAGTGACCACTGAAGAAGAGACGATCGAGATCGACAACCCGTCGCAGATCCCTGACGGGCGCATCCGAATCGAGGAGCCGTACTTCAAGGTGTCGATTCACGTGCCTGCGGAGTACGTCGGAGCGGTGATCAAGCTTTGCCAGGACCGACGCGGCGAACAGCAAGGCATCCAGTATGCGTCGACCGAGCGCGTCATCGTCACGTATCTAATGCCACTTGCCGAAGTGCTCTTCGACTTCTTCGACAAGCTCAAGAGTGCGACGAAGGGCTACGCGTCGATGGACTATGAGCTGGCGGGCTACCGCGAGAATCCGCTCGTTCGCTTGGACATGCTGCTCAATGGGCAAAAGGTCGACGCGCTCAGCGCTGTTGTCCACAAGGACAAGGCCTACTACCTCGGACGCGCGCTCGCCGCGAAGCTGAAGAAAATCGTTCCACGTCAGCAGTACGAGGTCATCATCCAGGCCGCGATCGGCTCCAAAGTGATCGCTCGCGAAACCGTCCGCGCGCTCCGCAAAGATGTCACCGCCAAGTGCTACGGCGGCGACATCTCCCGAAAGCGAAAGCTCCTCGAGAAACAAAAAGAGGGCAAGAAGCGCATGAAGGCCGTGGGCAGCGTGGAGATCCCCCAAGACGCCTTCCACGCCATCCTCAAAATCGACGAATAAGGGGACTGTCCCCTTTTTCGCTCCGTACGCCCCGACTGCACGGCGAACTTAACCCTTCTAAAAAGGGGTCTGACCCCTTTTTTTAGTTGCCGGGGGGGGCGGAGGTGTTGGCTACTTGGATTTCGAACTGTTCTTGGATGTGAACGGCTTCGGTGCCGCTCGCGGTTTTGACGAGGATGTGATCCTCGGCTGTGCCGCTGGCGGATGCGTCGGACTCGAGGGCGCTGAGCTTGAGGATGATCTGACCGGTGGCTTGGGCGGTCATCGACTCCACCGAGATCTCGATGCCCTCTTCAGGAAACTCGATGCTCTGCGGAACCGCCAACTGCTGAACCGTAATGTCGAGCATCAGCTCATCGCCAGCGTGGTCGACCAGGGTATACGTGTTGACCTGTTGGACATTGAACCCGTACGCGTTGATCTCGTGGCGAGACTCCCAACGGGCGCCGAGACCAACCGGTTCCGCCGGGAGCATCACGCGCGTCAGCGTCGAACGGGTGTTGACGATCATGCGGAGCAGGCGAAGCGGCACGTCCGAACGCTTCGTCTGCTCGTTGAACTCGCCCGCGAGCATCTGACCTCGGTTGTCGATCTCCACCCAGCCACCGATCTCATCGACGATGGTGGCGCCACTGCGAAGAAGATCGGCCATCTCTTCGTCGAAATCTTCAGGCACGACGGCTTCCGACGCCACGACATCGACGGGAAACTTCACGCCGCGCTCGGTCAACTCGGCAGGGCCAGACACGATGTCGAGACGAAGCCCCGGGAGAACACTGAGCGCGGCATTGTCCGTGCTACTGGCCAATGTCGCCACTCGAAACGTGGTCGTCGAGGTGGTCGTGGTGCCAGCAGGAACGACATAGCGAAGTTCCGCACGCGGTCGGTCCCCTTTGTCGAGCAGCCGAACCGCGTCGTCGTCCACCGAGTCGGCGTCAGCCGCTGTGTTGGATTTCTTGCAGCCGGTCACGGCCAGGAGCGCACACGCGAGCGTCAACGCACGCATCGTTGAATACCTAATCATGGAACCCCTTACTTCGTCGTGAAAACTGTTTTCCAGTCGTTCTTCATCGAGACGACCACCCAACCCGAGGGACCGGCCGCATCGAGCGCTTTGTCGAGCTTGCCCACGGCGCTGTCTCGATCGTAGGCGTATTCTCGCTCGGCATCGTCGTGACGCAAGATGAGCCCGAGGCGCGCGCCGCCGCTGCCCGTCGTCGTCCATTGCAGCATCTCGAAGTCGCCGTCCGAGTTGCCGAATGCCAGAATCGGTCGCAGCCCCACATGCTTGTGAATACCGACAGGCTTCCCGCTTTTGTCGTCAACGAAATCGACCTCGGGGAGGCGCAACAGCGACGGCTGACCACCTTGCACTTCGTACTGCGTCTTGATTGACGAACCCACGACACGCCCGGGCGGAATGCCGTAGACCGGTTGCGTGTAAGTCCGCATGAATTCGATGCTACCCCCCGAAACGATGTAGGTCGCAAAGCCGTTGGCTTCGAGATAGCGCAGAAGTTCTAGCTGTGGCAGGTACGCCAGGTCCGTGTAGGGCACGTCGAACTTCGGATGTCGCGCATCCCTCACCCACTCGGTTACGATCGTGTCGAACAACGTGGCGCTCATCCCCGTGTGGGACGCCAGCAAGATGTCGATCAGGCCTCGGCGACCCGCTTGCTGGAGCGTCTCTTGATCGCCTTCGAGGACCGCCTTGAATGGCTGTTCGTTCTTCCACTCGGGGTGGACCTGCGCGAGATCGTTCACCCGGTATAGGGCGAAAGCCATCTCGGCATACATCGGTTGCTCAACCCACAGCGTCCCGTCGTTGTCGAACGTAGCGACGCGTTGCCCCGGTTCCACGAACGCAGGATCGTCAGGGTCACTGACCGCGCGAACGAAGTCGATGATCTGCGCCTTGGTCGTCCCGCCGTTCCACGAAGGAAGGGGATCGACGAACGCCGCTGTCTCGCCGCCGGCCTCCGGGGCCTCGACGGTTGGCTGAGAGCTCGCGCAACTCATCACAAACAGCGCGGATAGCGCCAATCCGAGGCCTCTCGAGTACCCAGCGATGGAAATCATGGCGCGAATGTAGGAGTGCGGCTGGGACGCGTCCAGGGGCAACGTTGGGTTTTTCAGGTCTGCCGGTCGAGGACGGCGAGAAAGGTGCTCGGCTCCGGCCGAACCCGGTAATTATCGGTCAAATCGGCGAAGATTATCCGGCCGTCAGGGTCGGTGATCAGAACCGTCGGCAGGACGCTGTCCGCGTCGTATCCGAGTGGCTCCATCATGAAAGGGAGGCCGCCGACGTGCTCGAGACCCAGCTTCCGAACCAGCCGCCCATCCTCATCGACGCAGAATCGAATCGGCGCCTCAAACCGTTTGGCCAACGCGCCGGTGTTGGCGGCGGGCTGGCGCGAGATCAGAAAGACCTCGACCCCGCGAGCCTCGAGCTCCCTGTACTGCGACGCGATTTCTTTCACCTGGGCCATGCACAACGGACACCAGTTGCCGCGAATGAACATGTAGAGGCGGCGCTTGCCCGGAGTGGGCGTGACCAGGTTTCCGTCGCCATCGAGGAGATCGAGTTCCGGGAGCGTCGCCCCCACTTCGAGAGACGACGGCATCGCGCGATCGAGCACCGAATACCAAAACACATACACGAAGGAAGGAATCAAACCCAGGAAGAGCGCATACCAACTCGCAGGCGATTCAAACCCCGAGAATGACAACGCCGTCCCGACCACCGCGGACGCCAGGATCCAATATTGATTGCGAAATGTCCGAGCCCGTTTGATGAGGGCGAGCGACAACATGAACGACACGAGCGGCGCGACCGCGAGCAGCGCGCCGACCCAAGCAAGCCCTGCGCCGGGAGTACGAACCAGATGGAATGCGATGTGCCCAATCGCCATCGAACCGAAGATCAAGTAGGGAATCGGAAAGTATCGCTTCGGCGCTCTCATGTGCTCCTCATTCCGTGGTCTAACGCCACAGTCCTCGGGATGTTACGTCGTGCTTTCGCGCGACACCCTGGCGGCGTAGGCTTGCCCGATGTCTGTCGACAGCGCCGCTTCACGTATCAATCCACTCGTCGCGGCGGTCCTGCGCTCCCCTTTTCACTGGATCCTCAGCTTCGGATTGATGCTGATCACCATCACCGGCCGTCGGACGGGTCGCCAGTACACGATCCCAGTCGGATACCAGCGCGACGGCCATATACTGACCATCTTGGTGTCGGAAGCCCCGAAGAAGCAGTGGTGGCGAAACTTCCGGGACCCCGCCGCTGTGGAGGTCCGAGTCCGGGGCAAAACCCATTCGGGCACCGCCGTTCTCATCGCCCCGACCTCGCTGGAATTCCGGACAAGAACAGAGGAAACCCTTCGCCGGCTGCCATGGATGGGCAAGGTGTTCGGGGTCGCGTACGAGAAAGGGAAAGCTCTGACCGACGAGCAGGTCGAGACCCTGGGCCACCAGGTCGCAGTCGTACAGGTCAGGCTCAGCGAACCATGATCGAGGGTTCGCCGAAGACGAAACAGGGTCGCCGGCTCGGCCGTCGACCCTGCCGCTTAATAAGGGTCGCCCGGTCGCTTGGAGGGGGGGAGATGCGACCGGGCGGGGTGCAGGCGGATATACGGGGGGGGTCCGCCAGCAAAGTTTTTAGTTTTTTTTGGTGAGAACATCGCCGCCCTCACGCTTTTAAAATTAGAGACTGGGATGGGATTCGTCAATGCTACCTCCCCCGACGGCGCGGGTTTTATGGTGCATCAACTCACAGTTCTGTTTGAAAAGATCTGGCGGCTTGCAGCGCCTGCAATGCCACCGCAAATATCCGCTACGACGTCACTCCACTCCGCGAATCGGCCCGGGACAAACGCCTGATGAAGCTCGTCGGAAGCACCCCACAGCGTCGAAACAAAAATCGCGAACGCCGCAGTTCGCCACAGTGAGGCATTGGGCCAGGTGCGCGCCGATGCAGTCGCGCAGAGCCACCCTAGAACCGCGTACTCGACCAGATGGATGCCCTTGTCCTGAAGCGGGAAGTGCTCCGCGCCCGGGACCTGCACCTCGAACGAGGAGATCACGAAGATGAGAGCCATGTACAGAAGGGCAAAGCGCCACGGGCGTACTCGGTCCCAACAGGTGTCGGTGCTCAGGTCGCGCCTCCCGCGTCCAGCACCGACAAGCGCGTCCGTCTGCCGCCTTCGTGTCGCCCGTCCGCCCCGTTCATGTACGCGGACAGGCTGTGCCGGTAGGGTCGGTCGACTGTGACGGTGACCAGTTGCCCGGTCGGATCGACGCCCGCGGGTGCGACTAGATGGACGATCTCGTTGCGCTCACTGCGACCGGTGAATCGACCGGTGTCGCCGGGTGATGGCCCTTCAACGAGCACGTTTAGCTCCTGCCCCACCAGCGATTGCAGATGAGCTAGCTGCTGCGTCTCGACTACCGCAAACAAGCGCGCCAATCGGTCGTTCTTCACATCTTCAGACACCTCGTCGCCCAATTTCAGCGCTGGCGTGTAGGGCCGTGGCGAGTACTTGAAGGCAAACGCTGCCACGAACCCCACTCGCCGGATGAGCGCCAGGGTCTGCTCGAAGTCGTCTTCGGTCTCTCCTGGAAAGCCGACGATGAAATCGGCGGAGAGAGTCAGTCCGGGCTTCGATTGCTTCAACGCGTCGGTGCGCGCGATGTAGTCCTCGGCTGTATAGCGTCGCGCCATCCGGCGCAGCACCCGATCAGACCCCGATTGCACAGGCAAGTGCACGTGCGCGGGCAGCACGTCGAGCTCGGTGTGGGCAGCGATCAGCTCGGGGGTGATGTGACGCGGGTGTGGCGAGGTGTAGCGAAGACGCTCGAGGCCGGGGACCTCCTCGGCAATTCGCCGCAGCAGGCCGGCAAATCGAGACGTCGATGCAGCCGTCCGAGACTCGGCCTTGCTAGCCTCGGCTTCGAGCCCCGGTTCGTGCCAAGAGTTGACCGTCTGCCCGAGCAAGGTGATCTCACGCACCCCTCCGGCAACCAAGCCCTGAATCTCCCCAACGATCTCGTCGGCTGGTCGGTACCGTTCGCTCCCTCGGGTATAGGGAACGATACAAAACGTGCAGCGCTCGTCGCAGCCCTTCATCACCGTGACGTACGCGGTGA
>CAYZDM010000193.1:0-6073 GCA_964476875.1 uncultured Sandaracinaceae bacterium
GCGAGTGCGAGCCTGATTCAAGAGATCGATCAGAAGCGCGGGACTCGCAAGAACACCTTCCGCCTCACCAAGTCGGGCACGCTGGTCATGACGGTCCTCGAAACCGGCAGCAAGCTCCCCAAGCCGGTGACGTACGACCTCAGCTACTCGCCTGTGAAGAAGTAGCGCTCTTCTTCCCCAACCACGAGTACACCGCGGGCAGCACGAGCAACGTCAGCAACGTTGACGTGACCAAACCACCGATCACTACTGTGGCGAGTGGACGTTGAACCTCGGCGCCGGCGCTCGTTGACAGAGCCATTGGTACGAAGCCGAACGCGGCCACGGCGGCGGTCATGAGCACCGGTCTCAATCGCGTGAGCGCTCCGTCTCTCACCGCGTCGTCGAGAGCGGCGCCCTCATCCCGGAGTTGCAAGATGTACGAAATGAGCACCACACCGTTCAAGACTGCGATGCCGAACAGGGCAATGAATCCAATGCCCGCCGAGATCGAGAACGGCATGCCGCGAGTGAAGAGGGCGAAGATTCCACCGGTCGCCGCGAACGGCACGTTCAAGTACACGATCAGTGCGGGCGTCGCGGACCCATATGCCATGTAGAGCAGTAGAAAGATGAGAAGAAGCGCGATGGGAACGGCGACGATCAGGCGCTCGGTCGCTTCCTGAAGGTTTTTGAACTGACCGCCCCATTCCAGAAAGTAGCCGGCAGGCAATACCCCGGCGTCCTCGATCGCCACCTGCGCCTCGGAAACGAATCCGCCGAGGTCGCGCCCGCGAACGTTCGCTTCGACCGTGAGGCGGCGTTGGATGCGATCGCGGTTGATCTGGGCCGGCCCCTCTTCGACGCTGAGGGTGGCGAGTTGCCCGATCGGAATCAGCGCGCCATCGGGAGAAGCGACCGGGATTTGCCGAATTGCTTCGATGCTGGAGCGGGCGTCCTCGCGATATCGAACCTGGAGCGCGAAACGGCGCTGGCCCTCGAATACCTCCCCGACTTGATGTCCTCCCATCGCCGACACTGCGTCGAGTACGTCGCTCGCGTTGATCCCATATCGAGCGATGCGATCCCGATCGATTTGTACGCGAAGCACCGGAAGCCCCGCCGACTGCTCGGCTTTGACGTCCGCGGCGCCCGGGACGGCGCCCAGAATCTTCACGATCTCGTCACCGGCGGTCTTCAACGCCCCCAAGTCTTCGCCGTAGATGCTCACCGCTACATCTGAACGCACGCCGCTGATCAGTTCGTTCATGCGCATCTCGATAGGCTGCGAGAAGGAGAAACGCTGGCCGGGAACCTCTTCGTGCAGGCTTCGCTCAATCGCTTCGATCAACTCCTCCTTGCTGTCTGCCACAGTCCAATCGGATTCGGGCGTCAACATGATGATGACGTCTGAGAGTTCCACGCCCATCGGGTCGGTGGCGACCTCGGGTCGTCCGGTCTTGGATACGACGGTCTCGATCTCGTCGGGAAAGCGATCGAGGAGGACCTGTTCGACGCGCGTCGTCGCTTTCACGGACTCTTCGAGGGATACCGATGGAAGTCGAATCGCGTGCATCGCGATGGCCCCTTCTTCGAGGGTGGGCACGAACTCCGCACCGAGATAGGGCACCACGAGCAAGGACGCGAAGAAGATGCCTGCGGCCGCCCCGAACGTTCTCGTCGGCCGTGCAAGCGAGCGGTCGAGCAACGGCCGGTACCAACTGCGAAGGGTCGCAAGCAAGCGCGTGTCGTGCTCCACCACACCGTCGCGAAAGACAAACGTGCACAGCGCCGGAACCCAAGTCAGGGCGAGGACCAATGACGCCGCCAGCGCGAACACCACGGTCAAAGCCATCGGCTGAAACATCTTGCCCTCCACGCCGCGCAATGACAGCACAGGGACATAGACGAGCATGATGATGACGACCGCGAACGCGACCGGTTTGCCGACTTCGAGCGTGGCCTGACGAACCGCGGACCGAACCTCCAAGCCTTTGGCGCGCCGTTCGCTCAGGACGCGAACCACGTTCTCCACGATGACGACGGAACCATCCACGATGAGACCGAAGTCGATGGCGCCCAAGCTCATCAGGTTGCCCGAGAGCCCCGCCGCTCGCATCGCGATGAAGGCTCCCAGCATAGACAAGGGGATCACCGACGCGACCAGCAGGCCGCCTCGAATATTTCCGAGCAGAAGGAGAAGCACGACCACGACGAGAACACCACCCTCGATCAAGTTGGTCGCGACGGTGCGAATGGTTCGATCCACCAGATCGGTACGATCGTAAAACGGCTCGACCGTGACTCCGACAGGCAGCGTCGGACGAAGGGCCTCGAGCTTGCGCTCGACGTCGTGGGCGACTTCCCGTGCATTGGCGCCCATCAGCATCATGGCGATACCGATGACGGTTTCACCCTCGCCATCGTGCGTCGCCGCGCCCTGCCGCACCATGGGCGCCGTGGCGACGGTGGCGATGTCGTTGATCGTAATCGGCGTGCCCTCGTGTCGATTCGCGACAACGACACTGCGGATGTCTTCGAGGCTAGCGATCAATCCCTCCCCGCGGATCAGGAGCTGTTCACCCGACTGCCGAATGTACGCGCCTCCGGCGTTCGCGTTGTTGCGTTCGATCGCCTCGAACACGTCGGCCAAAGGAATATTGAGCGCCGTGAGGCGCGCCGGATCGAGTTGGACTTCGTAAGTCTTGAGTTCCCCACCGAAGGTGTTGACCTCGACGACGCCAGGAACCGAACGTAGCTGGTACGCGATGTACCAATCCAGGGTGCTTCGCAGCTCCATCGGCGTGTAGCAGTCCTCGGCATCCGGCTCACCGGCGGGACACATTGGATCCCCTTCGACGGTGAACTGATAGATCTCACCGAGCCCGGTGGAGATGGGGCCCATGGAGGGATTGCCATAGCCGCTGGGGATTGCCTGGCGGGCCTCTGCGAGTCGCTCCGCCACGAGCTGCCGTGCGAAGTAGATGTCGGTGCCCTCGTCGAAGACGATCGTGACCGACGACAGGCCGAACTTGGACAGGCTTCGGACCTCCGATAGATGGGGGAGTCCACTCATCACCGTTTCCACCGGGAACGTGATGAACTTCTCTACCTCGAGCGGGCCAAGCGCCGGCGCCGTGGTAAGCACCTGCACCTGAACGTTGGTGACGTCGGGAACGGCGTCGATCGGCAGCTCTTGGGCAGCGCGAATGCCGAGACCCCCGATGAGCAACACGCCGAAGATGACGATGGCACGGTTTCGAATGGAGAAATCAAGAAGACGTTCGATCATGGTGCCTCTCAGTGCTGGTGGTCGCCTGCGGAAAGGCGAGCCTTGAACAACTCCGATTTCAAAGTGAATGCACCAGCCACGACGACTTTTTCACCCTCGAGGACGCCATCGAGAACCTCGACCTTGCCTCGCGTCCGTGCACCCAAGGTGACGAACGCCGGTCGAAAAACGCCAGGTTCGCTCGTCGCGACGAACACCAAGGGCTGGCCATCGACCCGTTGGACCGCGCTTTGCGGCACGACTGGGACGGGGTCTGCTGCCCCACCAGTAGGGCTCAGCGAAATGCGACCAAAGAGCCCCGGTCGAAGTATGCCGTCGGGATTGTCGAGCTCGACGCGAATGTCGAGCGTCCGAGTGTGCGGGTCGAGGGTGTGACTGACATAGCTCACCTCTCCCGGCCACTCCTTGCCGGGATAGGCTTGCAGGGTCACCACGGCGAGCGCGCCCTTCTCGGCGGCGGCCACGTCCTGCTCGTACACTCGGCCCACCACCCAAACCCGCGTGAGGTCCGACACCATGAACAGTGAACTTCCCTCGGACACCACCTCCCCGGCAGTCGCGTGTCGTTCGATCACGGTCCCACTCAACGGACTTCGAATCGTCGTCAGACTCCCAGCGCCCTTTCGGCCCCCATAGACGCGAAGTCGTTCGCTCGCGGCGGCCAGGCCGGATTCCGCGCTCCGCAACTCGCCCTGGGCTTCTAGATAGGACCGCTCCGCACCGATGCCTTCGCGCTTGAGTTCTTCCTGTCGACGGAAGTTCGCTCGGGCCAACTCGACCGCTGCCCGGTAGTTGGAGACGGAAGACCGAGCCTCACCGAGGGCGACGCTTCGCATCGTGGCGAGCGGCTGATTCGCCTCCACGGAGTCGCCGAGTGAGACGCGAACCTTGGCAATCTGACCGGAAACCATGGGAGTGACATGGGCGGTTCGGTTTGGATTGAGTTCGACCTCGGCCGGCGCGTCGATTCCGCCGATGAGCTGCTCCAGTCGCACCGGTTCGGTTCGAATCTCGCTGCGCTCTAGACCGAGGGCCGAGATCCGGACCATGTCGCCTGCCTGGTGGTCGTCTCCTTCGGCCTCGTGCGCGTGTTCGTCGACCTTGGGCTCGTTCTCGCAGGCGCCGAGCAGCGAGACCGCGAGCATCAACCTGAGAAGGTGGTGTCTATTCATCGTGATGCTCCTCATGGCTTTCCTCGTGATCGTGATGCTCATCGGGCCACACCTCGGTACCGACCTCGGCTTCGAGCGCTGCCACGTCCCGGTAGTAGTCTTGGTGCGCGGTCAACGCGTCTTGTTGGATTCTCAGCAACCGCTCCCGTGCGACCAACACCTGCAGCAGGTCGACCTCGCCAAGCTCGAACGCCCGCCGCAACAGAGTGAGGTTCCCCTCGAAAGCAGGCAGAATCTCGGTTCCGTAGGCGGCGATTCGATTCGCGTCCGCGTCAACGGTGATCGCGGCCCTCCTGAGTCGCGCTTGAAGGGTTTGGCGAAACGACTGTTCCTTCGCCTTTCGCACGCTGAGGTCTGCTCGGGCGAGCGCGCGGCCCTCTTGGTTGCGCTGGGAGAACGGAAGCGGAAGTGCCATCGTCCCCTGAACGATGTGTTCGTGGATCTGGACGTTCGGTAGCGACTCGCGCGTGTACCGGACCCCAATGATCGGCTCCGGCCAGGCCTCTCTGTCCTCGAGCTTCACACGAGCTTCCGCTTCGCCTACGGCGCTTTGGCGCGCGGCAATGCCCGGATGCTTGGACTCCGCCAGCTCCAGGAGCGCCTCGATGGGTGGCGCGCGCCGCGGTTCATCGAGCCCTCCAATCGGCTCCGGAAGCACGTCTGGCGACCATCCTGCAACTTCCGCAAGCTCCAATTGAGCGGAGCGATACGCGCGTTCGGCGGTTAGCGATGTTTGTCTCGCCTGTGCGAGCTCGCCTTTCGCCAGCCGTACGGCGAGCGGCGAGATGTCTCCGGCCTGCAGTCGTCGCTCGGCCACCGAAACGAGCTCCTCGGTTGAAACCAGGAGCTTGTCGACGACCTGCCAGCGTTCTCTCCCTACGAGCGCGTTGTGGAAGGCGGCATGAACCTCTCGGTGCACGATCCATTCCACTTCGAGAAGCTCCTTCCGCGTCGTCGCGTCGAACTTCTCTGCGGTTCGCATTCGTTGTTTGCGTTCGCCGGCGATCTCGATCGGCTGCGCCAACCAGACCGCGAAATCGATACCTCGCGCGCCCTCGGCTATGCGGGGTCCGACCGCGCCACCTGCCACCATGTTGCGTCGAAGCACGACCGACGCGCCGTCGATCGCCGCCTTTCCCCACTCGAGCTCGGCCCGACTCACCCGGAGCCGCGGGGCGTGCTGGTCCGCATGCGCGAGGATCGCCTGCAGTGATACCGGGGCGGTCTTGGGACCATCGTTGGCCCGCGCCTGTGCGGACACCATCTGAAGCGCGAGGATCGCAACACTCGCACGCAGCCAAGCTGCCAAAGTCATTCGTCTCTCCTTTGCCCCTGTCTCCGGGGCGCTGCTCTGAGGTGAAGGTCTGGTCCTGCGGGCTCGGACGCTGCTGAACCCGTGGCTCAGCGATCTCGAGGCGCACTACTCCCTGGAACGACAGAGCTAGGCGATTGGAGGACGAAACACGGATGCGAAGACGCCGTCGCCCTGCAGCGGTGCAACGAACCAAGTAGGGGATTCGTCGTGGACTTCGGCAACGTCGATCTGTATGGGCCCGCCTTCGGCCACGAACGCAGTCGTTCCGTGACAGGGGCAGGTCTGAAACGGACCAGAGCAGCCATGAGCGTCTCC
>CAYZDM010000194.1:0-6052 GCA_964476875.1 uncultured Sandaracinaceae bacterium
TCTCCAGAAACCGCACGCAGGGCGTCCAGATCGCAAGTCCTCCCAAGCACGGCGATCGCTTGAAGCAGGCGCTGCGCGCGGACCTCGATCCGCTCGATCCGCTGAGCAACCGCGTCGGACATCCGAGGTGGCGGCCCGTCGTCGGGAGACACCCCGAGCGCCTCGAGCTGTTCGAGGTGCAACGGCAGCACCTTGCCGCCGAAGGCCTCGGCAAGCTTGTCTAGCCCAGAGACCAAACGCAGGTGGAATGACCCAGCAAGAAAGCGTTCCGCCTCCTCGGAGTCGAGCCCGTCGAGGTGTATGACTTCGTCGGCGAATACTCCGCGCTCGTCCTCGCCTGCGGTCACCAACAGCACCGGTTCGTTGCCCAGCACTCGCGCCAGCTCGATGACCGTGCGCTGCGTGAGCCCATCGCAGTACGACAAATCATCGACGATCAGCATCACGCGCCCGCTAGAAGCTCGTGCCCGGCCGCGTCGCACCGCGCAAGCGAGGGCCTCAGCCACCGCCCCGGTTCGCGATCGTCCGTCGCCTCCGAGCAACCCCGCGGGGTTCATCACTTCATCGACCCCGGCACCGGCAAGAACCGACCCGAGCGCATCGCCGCGGCCCGCCATTCTCGCGAGCTCAGAGTCATCGACCTCCAACAGCTCGGCCAAGATTGTACGAATCGCGGAGTACGGGACTGGGGCACCCGTCGAATGCGCGCCGGCGCCAATGACGAGGTCGCCCTCCGCCGCAGCAACCTCCGCGATCTCGGTGAGAAATCGTGTCTTGCCCACACCGGGCTCCCCGAGGACGTGAACCCAGTGAGCGCCCTGCGCGGCCGTGTGGCGGCACTCGCGTATCAGACCGAGTTGCTCCTCGCGCCCTACAAACGATCGTTGCGACCCAAGTGGCGGGTAGAACGATGGTCGGAGCGAGCGATTGCTGCCGAGCGATGGCTCGGGTCCAGCAAGGCGCGATCCGCATTCCCCACAGAAATTTTGGGCAAGAGATGCCGGCGCGCCGCAGTTGGGACAAGGCGTCACCGACGTGCGACTCACACGCAGCTCTTCGACTGCGCCTCGCAGCGCAGCCTGCATGTCTCGCGCGACCTGAAAACGCTCGTTGGCGTCCTTTGCGAGCGCCTTCATCGTCACCTCGGCCAGCCGATCCGGAATGTCTCGGTTGGGGCTCGCTAGGCGCGGGTCGGGCACCGGGTCGTTCATGTGTCTCAGCACGACTCGTGTCGGCGTGTCGTCAATGTACGGCAAATGCCCCACGAGGAGCTCGAACAGCACCACACCGAGCGCGTAGAGGTCGCCGCGCCCATCGACGCCATCGCCGCGGCCCTGCTCTGGGGACATGTAGTCCGGCGTCCCGCAGACCAGCCCCGGCTTCGTGATCGAGCTTTCCTTGCCGACGATAGTGGCTAGCCCAAAATCGACGACCTTGACGAGGTCGTCCCCCGATCGAAGCGGGCGTAGGATGATGTTCTCCGGCTTCAGGTCACGATGGACGATTCCGAGCTCATGCGCCTCACCAAGTGCATCGAGCGTGTTGACGAGGATGTTGCAAACCCGGTCCACGGCGAGCGGCCCCTCTTCGTGCATGACCAGCGCCAGGTCTTTCCCACTCAAGAATTCCATCGCGAGATAGAGAATCCCGTCGTCGGTTCGACCGAAGTCGATGATGCTGACGCTGTTAGGGTGGTTCAATCGGCTCGAGGCGCGGGCCTCTTGATAGAAGCGCGCGACGGTCTGCTCGTCTCCGAGGAGATGCGGATGGATGACCTTGACTGCCACCGTTCGCCCGAGGGTCGATTGCTCGGCCTTGTAGACGCGCCCCATGCCCCCGACACCAACGACCTCTTGCAGCAGGTAGGTGCCGCCAACGACTCGGCCAACGAGCGGATCGGAGGAGCCGCCCGCCTCGGGCTCGTCAGATGACGCACCGCAGGCGGAACAAAAGCGCGCGGCATCTTCTACCGACGCGCCGCATTGATGACACAAGCGCACCCCTGCAGCATATCCCACGGAGTGCTCGGCTCAAACTAGGCGCCCGCTGAACACCTGGGGGGTACTACCGCTGCTCTTCGTCGAGTCGTCGCATGGCTTCGAGCAACAAGTGGTGCGTAGGAATCCCGACGACGTCCTCGACGGGCGTCGAGTCGGGTTCGAGCTCGAAATCGCCCTCTATGAGCCGAAGGATCCGGTACACCGCTTCAGCACCGCCTAGGTCGCCGAACCGCGCGTCGTGAATCGACCCGTTCTGAAACATCAACTCACCATGGAGCGTTCCACTACTCACCTTGAGGCGACCGCTCTTTCGGCCGTTCCCGAGAATCTGAATCACATCTGGGAGCGACATCTCTTGGAGTGAGCCAGACACGCCGCGCCCACCGGGTTTCTTGCTACGGCTGTCTGCGATCACTCGGCTTGCCTTCGCGACGACCACCGCGGCGGAAGCCGGCTTCACCACGTAGTCGGCGGCCCCGAGCTCGAGACCGTGGTTGACGGAAGACTGGGCGCGCTCGGTCGTAACGAACATCAAGGGAACCTTTGCATGTGCGCTTTCGCGAATTTGTCGCAGCAGGTCGAAACCCTGCCCGTCGGACAAGTGCACCTCGCTCACGACAACGTCGTACTTCTCCGCGTCCAAGCATCGAAACGCCCCCGCGACGGTGCGCTCGATATTGACCTCGTATCCCTGGCTGGCGAACTGCACCTCGAGCACAGCCGTCTCCTCCGGGTCCGGATCGACGATCAGGGCACGGTTCCGAGCTGACATGATCTGCGTCTTCATGCCTTCGTCGAGAACGATGTGTCGGAGCCAATCGACTACCGCCGGGTCGAAGGTCGTGCCCTTGTGAGGCTCGAACGCGCTGCACGCATCCTCGGCGGAAATCCGGCGTCCGAGGGCGTTCGACTTCCCTTGAGTGAGGTCGATATAGCTCTCCACGACCGCGAGCACGCGGGCCCCGAGTGGGATGTCCTTGCCGCTCAAACGCTCCGGAAAGCCCCCGCCATCGAAGCGCTCGTACCGGTGACGCAATGCACTGACCGCCGTCTCTGGCAGGGACACGGAGTCGAGCAGCCTAGTGGGAGCGGTGTATACCCGTCGGGCGACTTCCCGTTTTCCCTCATCGAGAGCCACGTCGAAAGGCGTCACATGCGAGTCGGCCGAAACCCCGACGTCATGGAGGTAGGCTGCGATCAAGATACCCTGAACCTGCGGCTTGGTGAGTCGGATGCGCTCGCCGACCTGCTGACAAATGCGAGCCACCCGCACGGAATGTCCGCCTCGATCTTGGTTGAGCTGTTCGATCAGCGTCACCAACACGCTGAGCGTCTCCAGGTACACCTCAGGGTCGACGTTGAGATCATCACCCTGCGCCGGCGCCGCGAGCTGTTCGATCAGCGTCTGCCCCGCGGTGACTCGCGACTGGGTCTGCGGAGGGGGCCCCTCGCTATCGAACTCCGGCGATTGATCGTTGGCCGGTCGCTCGGACTCGATCGACTGCACGCCCCCGGGGCGAATGAGAAGTCCATCCTTCTCCTCAAACACCTGACCCCAACCGGGCACGGGGTCCGAATCCCTAGAGGTCCGAACCTGCCTCGATGACGCACCGCTGAGGAGCATCTCGAAGGAACGATGGTCCTGATCGTAGTGCTTGGCGATCGCAGCTCGAATCGCCGCCTCACGGGCGACGTAGACCTTCACTTCACGCGCACCGGTCGCGAACTGCATCTGTTGACGAACATCATCGTCCGTGATGTCTGCAGCGACGACCGACAGCGTCCGAGTCCGCTTGTCGTACAGAATCGGGAACGCCATGAGCCTCTTCGCAAGCTTGCGAGGAACTTTCTGCAGAAGCAGGGGATCGACCGCTGCTTTGGCGAGCCGATCGGATCCCACGAACCGAGTCCGATAGACGCCCGCGATATACTTGAGGAGATCGGCCTCGCTCATCAGCCCCAGCTGAAGGATCGCCTCCTCGGCGGTCGACTGAGTCCGTTGTGCGTGAACGAGCACTTCGTCGTAGAGGCCGGGGGATACGTGTCCCTCGGCGACGAGGCGATCCAAAGTCGCGACGCCACGGATTCGTGCCGACTGTTCTTGCGAAGCCCCCCTGCTCACAGTCCCTACAGCCTAGCGGACGGAACGACGAGCAGCCCACACGAACGCGGAAATGTCGAAATCGACAAGAAAGCCCGGCCTGCTAGAGTCTGGCCCAGTGAGGTGGCAGCTGGGAACCTGGCTCTTTTTGAGCCTGATAGGGATGGGTTGTGCCACGACAGGCGCACTCCAAGGCGGCGTCTACAAGAGCGAGCAGACTTCTTTTCGCATCGGACCGGTTAGCCCGGACTGGACACCCGTCACCGTCGACCACCAGAACGACGTCGCTTGGCACAACCAGGCGAAGGGCGCGGTGATGCACGTCGACTCCGACTGCGACCCTGGCCAGGACATTCCACTGACCGCGCTTCGCAGCCACTTGATGATTGGCTTCACCGAACGCAGCGTCATCAGTGAAGAACGCGTCCCGATGGACGGACGCGAGGCGCTCCGCACCCACTTCAACGCCAAGCTCGACGGCGTGCCACGGGACATCCTGCTGCAGATCCTCAAGAAGGACGGCTGTGTCTACGACTTCGGATTGATCACACCAGCCGGCCCCAGCTTCGACGATGCGTTGGCGGACTTCGACCAGATGCTCGCGGGCTTCGGCACGCTGACAGGTCAACCGTGACCTCCGCGGCCCCATCGACGCGGCCTCGCAACTTGGTGAACTGGGCCGACCATCAGATTCGTCGTCTGCGATCTTTCGTGGAAGAAGTCGGCGCCGCAACGCTCCTAGCAGGACGGGCGTTTCGGACGCTGTTCACGACGCGGTTCGACATGGCCGAATTCATCTATCAGCTCGAGCAACTCGGGGTACGAAGCCTGGCGATCGCCGCAGCAACCGCGATCTTCGTGGGTATCGTCATGACGATTCAGTTTGCCATCTCCATGGAGGCGTTCGGCGCCAAGGACACACTGGGCCGCGTCATCGCTGTATCCGAGGCCCGCGAGCTCGCGCCCTCCCTGACGGCTTTGGTGGTCGGGAGCCGCATCGCGGCGGGGATCGCCGCGGAGCTCGGGTCCATGATGGTGACCGAGCAGGTCGATGCGATTCGTGCACTTGGGGCCGACCCCATTCGCAAGCTCGTCGTTCCACGGCTGATGGCCTGCATCGTCATCATGCCGCTGATCACGTTCATCGCATTCATTCTGGGCATGGTCAGTTCGATGCTGGTCGCCGCACTGTCCTATGGGATCCCCATGGAGTTCTTTGCGTCGACCGCGCTGGACACGTTGAGAATCAACGACTTCATCAGCGGCGTGTCGAAGACACCCTTTTTCGGTTTCCTGATCGCGCTGCTCGGATGCTACTTCGGCCTACAGACGCGCGGTGGTACCGAAGGGGTCGGCCGGTCCACGACCCGGGCGGTCGTGGTCGTCTCCATCAGCATTCTGATGGCTGACGCCCTTCTCACCCAGATTTTTGTGAGCTTCGGCACTCTGTAGACGGACTCAGATCCAAATGAGGGCGTCGAACGTCCAACTCGATATGGCACGCTGGGTATTCATCGGAATTCTTCTCGCCGCGGCGGGTTGTTCGTATGAGGGTCCCGCGCCCGTTCGGTCACACGGACAAGATCTGAGCCCTTCCTTACTCAGCGCGCGGCCTCTCGACCTATCTCGGCTCGCAGATACCAAGGACTGCGCCGACTGCCACTCCGATGTCGCCTCCCACTGGATGCACAGCGCACATGCGTATGCGTCCTTCGACAACCCTTGGTATCGGGCCAGCATCGATACGTTTCGCGCCGAGCGCGGGAACACCGAGAGTCGGTTCTGTGCAGGATGCCACGACCCAATGCTCTTGATGTCGGGCGCCATCGACGGGAAAGTCGAACCGGACGACGAGCTCGCCTATGCCGGCGTCACCTGCCTCGTATGCCACAGCGTCGAGTCGACACGCCCGGACGGCAACGCGAGTTTCACGCTCTCCGACGCGGCCATA
>CAYZDM010000195.1:0-6048 GCA_964476875.1 uncultured Sandaracinaceae bacterium
CGGCAAGGCGACGCGCTCCGCCACGATGTCGTCCAACGACTGATCAGCGGCGCGACTCATAGCTAGGCCCGTGAGCATATAACCAAGGTCGCTGTAGACGGACGTCCCGACGCTGTCTGCATCCCAGTGGGGAAGCAGTTCAGCGAAGATCCACGCGCGCGCAGCGTCGCTGCCCGGTTCGGCCGTCAGGGTTTCGTAAAACGGCACCCAGGCTTCTAGGCCCGAACGGTGACTCAAGACCTCCTCCCAAGTGCGCGCACCAATGGGAAACCCCTTCGACTCGGGCACCAGGCCGTCCACGCGTGCGCCCAATTCGAAGACGCCAGCCTGATGCAACCGAAGCGCCGCGATCGCGACCCACGGCTTGGTGAGCGACGCCAAGTCATAAATCGTATCGGCGGTCACTGGGTGCGAGCCTTCAGCGCGCGTGCCGGCCACTGCTTCGATCGTCGACCAGGCTCCCTCCCGCCAGAGCGCCACCGCGGCACTCGCTCCGGGAAATACGCCGGACGCACAACCGTCCTGAAGCTTGTGGCGCAAAACACCCTCGATGCGCGTCGATACGTCGGCGGTCACGACTGGGGTCTACCCAATCGCGCGACGATGGTCTACAGGAAGCGCCGACCCATGACGCTGCCCTATCTCACGCCATCGATCGAACCCATCGAGGCCGAGTTCCGATCGACCCCCGAGGACTTCGAGGTCGAGGAGGTACCCGCCTATGAGCCGAGCGGAAGCGGCGAGCACATTTTCGCATTCATCGAGAAGCGCGGACTCACGACTCAGGACGCCGTGCGCTCGTTGTGCGAGCAAGTCGGTGCAGATCCCAAAGCGGCCGGTTGGGCGGGTCTGAAGGACCGACACGCCGTCACCCGACAGTGGGTCAGCATTTGGGGAACGACGCCCGAAGCGCTGACTGGAGCCTCGGCCGAGGGTGTTCGAGTGATCGAGGCGGCGGCTCACTCGCAGAAGTTGCGCACGGGGCACCTAGCGGGGAATCGATTTCGAATCGTCCTACGTGAAATTGACGCGACGAGAATAGACGACATGCGCCGCGTGTTGAATGAAGTCGAGGCCAAGGGCTTGCCCAACTACTACGGAGAACAGCGGTTCGGCCGAGAAGGCGACAATGCAGAGCGGGCGCTCCGCTGGGTCCTCGGCGAGTCGAGGGCACCTCGGGCCGGCTTCCAACGAAAGCTCCAGATGTCTGCCTTGCAGTCTCAGCTCTTCAACCGATGTGTGGCCGAGCGTGTGCAAAGCTCGACACTAGGACAGGTTTTCGATGGCGACGTGATGAAAAAGCATCATTCCGGCGGCCTTTTCAACGCGACCGATCTCGAGGAAACGCAGGCGCGAGCCGATGCGTGGGAGATCAGTCCCACTGGGCCGATGTTCGGCGACAAGATGCGCTGGCCCGAGGGCGAGGCTCGGGTCCGTGAGGAGGCGCTGCTGGAGGAGTCCGGCTTAACCCCTGCGCACCTGAGTAAGTGGAAGCGGGTGGCACCGGGTACTCGCCGTTTCGTCCGGATTCCGGTGCCTAAAATCGGAGTTACGGTGAGTGACAATACGGTGAATCTCGAATTCACCCTACCCGCCGGGTCTTACGCGACCATATTGGTGCGGGAGATTCTCAAGCGGGATGCACACCCACCCAAGACCGGCTAAAAGCGCGCTTCCAACCAAGGAAAAGTATGTTCGACATTCAAGAGAGACTCAACGCCTTCGCCATGCTTGGCGCGACGTGGGTCATGTGGCTTCTGATTCTCCTCTCCATCATCGGAGTCGCGATCATTTTCGAGCGGGTTTACTACTTCTTCTCCTCGCGCGAAGACGTCCGGAAACTGCAGGAAGACCTTCGGCTGCTCCTCGCCAAGAACGACGTGGCCGGCGCTCGCGAGCGATTGTCCCAGTCAGAGTCGTTTCAGGCGAAAATCGTCTACTCGGGGATCGAGGTCGTCGAAGATGGCTCCGATGCAGTCGAGGAGCGTCTGGCTGGTGCCACCTCGGTGGCGCGTACGCAGATGGAGCGCAACCTCGGCTTCCTTGGCACCGTGGGCAACAACGCACCCTTCGTGGGCCTGCTTGGAACGGTCATCGGCGTCATCAAGGCGTTCCACGTTCTCGATGAAGCCGCTGGCAAAGTGACGAGCGGCCTGATGACCGAGGTCGGCGAAGCGCTCGTCGCGACAGCGATCGGCCTTCTGGTGGCCCTTCCCGCTGTCGCTTTCTACAACTACTTCCAGCGATTGATTCGGTACCGTCTCACCTGGGCTGACGCGCTCGGCCGCGACCTGCTTGCCTACCTCAAGGGCCAAGAGCGCAAAGGGAACGCCTAGTCATGGCTGGCGGCTCACGTTCGGGCGACGATGACGATCTGATCACAGATATCAACGTCACGCCGCTTGTCGACGTTGTGCTCGTGCTGCTGATCATCCTGATGGTCACGGCGACAGCGATCGTGTCGAAGACCATTCCGATGGAGCTCCCCAAGGCGGCGACGGGCGAGCAAACGCCCGCTACGTTGGCTGTATCCATCGATCAGAGCGGCCAGCTCTATCTCGACACCATCCCAGTCACCACCGAAGAGCTACGAACACGCGTTCGTGCGGCGCGTGAAACCGACGAGGACCTCAGGGCCGTGATCGCTGCCGACGGCCGCATCGCCCACGCAAAGGTGGTTCAGGTGATCGACATCCTGCGCCAAGAGCGCATCACGAAGTTCGCGATCAATGTGCGCCCCGAGGAGCTCGAACGCTGACGAGCGCAGCCGCTGATCCGATGTCTACTCCGCTCGGGAACCAAGCCTCATGGGCACTGCAGATTCTGTGGGTCGTCCTTGCCGTTGCAACCCACGTCCTGTTCTTCGGACTGCTGCCCAAGGTGCCAATGGGTACGGGGATTCAAGACCCCATGGACGCGGTCGCCTTCACGATCGTCGAGAAGGAACCCGAACCGCCTGAGGCGGAGCCCGAAGTGCCGGAGGCCGAGGAGCCACCTGAGGTCGAACCCGAACCCGTGAAGCCGCCTCCGAAGCCCAAGACCTTCAAAGCACCAAAGAACCCCCCGAAGGCGCCGGCAGAGCCACCCGCGGCCGCACCCGAAACCCCGATCGCCTTCGATAACGTGGTTTTGACCAACGAGGGCGACGAGCCGTCGTCTTGGGCCATGGAGCCTGGCTCGGGTGAGAGCCGCGAAGGCCCGATCGGAAAACCCAGTGCCGTGCCGACCGGCCGAAGCCGTGACGGCATCGTCGGCGGGATCGTCGGAGGTACGGGCCTCGGGGTCGTCGTCGACATAGGAGATCTCTCAAAGCAACCGATTCCGCCATCTTTGAAGCAAAAGCTCGAAAGGTTATACCCGAAGAAGGCGCGGCAGGAGGGCATCGAGGGCGAGGCCGTCATCCGTCTCCAAATCGCGCCCAACGGCCTCCCCGCCAAAATCCGGATCATCTCCGAAGACCCCACCGGCTACGAGCTCGGTCGCGCCTGCCTGAAAACCCTCCAGGGCGAAAAATGGCAGCCCCCCATCGACAAAGACGGCAACCCCGTCAGCACCCGAGTCACCTACCGCTGCGGCTTCGAAATCCGCTACTAAAAAAGGGGTCAGTCCCCTTTTTCGAAGGGTTAATTCTGCCCGATCGGCCGGGCACTTTCTTTGACCGGCGGCTGAGGCGAGCGGTACTTCTTTGCCATGCGCTGGATGTTGTGGGGTCTGCCGTGGCTATTGCTCGGATGTTGGGGCCAGAGCGAAGAGCCCCCCGGAGAGGCCGTCGGCACGTTCAGTGCGGTCGGTTTCATGGTGGAGCAAAGCTGTGGGGCCGCGATTCCGGCGCCTGACCCGCTGGCGCTCGAGTTCGAGCTTCGCAGCGAGGCGAACGGCCGCGCGTACTGGCATCGCGGCGGTGGCGACATCTTCGCCGGGGTGGGGAAGGACGGCGAGTATACGTTCCAGGTCAGCCAAAGTTGGATGGCCGTTCAGCCGGATCGCTTGCGCGGCTATGTCGGATGCTCGGTTACTCAGCGCGACGTCTTCACCTTCTTAGTGGAGCCTCTCGAAGTAGAAATCGAGCTGGACGCCGGGGTTGAGGACGCTGGTATCGAGGACGGCGGCGTGGCCGACGCGGACGCCGGTACTGACGAAGACCCCGAACCCGACGCAGGCGTCGAGCCAACCCTGCTCACCCTCAGTGGTTCTCAGACGACCGAGATCACCCCATTGGCCGGGTCGGACTGCACACCCGCCGTCGTCGCCCTTGGAGGCTCCTTCCTCGCTCTCCCCTGCCGTGTGGCGTATGTGCTCTCCGGCGACGGCATCACGACCCCCACCGTCGAGTGAGCCAGGCGTGGGCGCTCGGAAAAAGGGGACTGTCCCCTTTTTCGAGGGTTAAGTTTCTTGGGGGAACTCGGAGGGCCTGAGCGCGCCTTTGGGCACTGGCGGTGTCGGGACGGAGGGCGGCTTGCTGTCCTCCCCGGAGAACGGACCTGGCAGGCGTTCGGCACGAATGATCATCTTTGGGGAGTGCACACCGAAGAAGATGCCCTGCGTGGCCTCCCGGCCGCTGACCTCGTCGACCTTGAACCCGTTTCGCTCGAGAAGCGCGCGTATCTCGTGTAGCGCGTAGAGCCGAATCGAGTAGTGCCGGTCGTTCTGCTGGCCGCTGTGGCTGGCAACACGTCGCTTCACGCGAAGCCGTGAGGTTTGGTAGTCGAAGTCGGTCTCTTCCATGCAGACCGCGCCGTCGACCTCGAACCAAACCTGGTTGGGCTGTGAGCCGATGATGAAATCGCGGTTGATGACCTCGAGCAAGAGCGTCCCATTTGGGGCGAGCGATTGGTGAAACTGCCGCACGGCGAGTTCGTTCTCGTCTTCGCTGAAGTAGCCGAATGTGGTGCCCCAACACAGCAAAGCATCGAACGGCTGCTCGAATGTCACATCACGCATGTCGCCGCGCACGAAGTCGATCTGCAGACCTCGATCTTCGGCTTCATCATAGGAACGCGACACCATCGTGGCCGAGATGTCTAGGCCAACCAGGTGGTAGCCACGCGACGCCAACTCGACCGTCTGCACCCCGAGTCCACATCCCACATCGAGCACACGCGAACCTACTGGTATCCGTAGCGCACGTTCTATGAAGTCACACTCCACAGCGACTTCCTTCGGCGACGCGATTCGGACGGTTCGCAGGTAGGCCTCCCCGAAGAAGTGCTCGAACCAGGGACCATCTTCATCCTCTTCGACTTCCGGTGGTCCCGCATCGGCCGACTCTGCCGGAGGTGGAGGTGGCTTCGGAATGGGGATCATCATCTCCGCCGCTTGCTCGGGCGGCGGCGCGATGTCACTTCTCGAAAGAACGTCTGCGTCCTCGAGGAAAAGCTCCTCGGGTGGTTCGCTGTACCGCGCAGAGCCGGGTGGCCTACTCGATGGTCGATGCGCGGGTCGATCGCTTGGCGCCCGAATCTCCGGCGGATCGCTGAAATGCACGTCGATCGAAGGCTCCGACAGATCGGCCTCGTCGACATCTTGCTCGTCCCCGCCAAGCGGATCGGGCTCGGTCATGAAGGATGGTTCGGTCGGGTCCCGGTCCTCGGTCGGGTCAACTGCAGCCGTCACCCCACTCGGCGGGTCTAGCTCCACCACGTTGGACGCCGGGCGCCCACTGCCCTTGCCCTTGCGGACAGACTCGACCGAATCGTCGAACATGCTGGCACGCGGAATGTCGATGATAGGAACTCGCAACGCCCGTCGACGCCGAGGTGCATTCGAGCGGAGACCGTCCGGCTTGTCGGCGGACTCGCCGCTCATGGACGCCCTCCTGTAGCCATGGCCTCTCCCATGCGGATCGCGGCGCCGGCCTGCGCGACGACATCGAGCTTGCAATCTGGTGGCGTCATTACGATGGCCGTGGAGCCCATGTGAAACACGCCGAGCTCGTCACCGCGTTCCCTCGGAATCGGGGCATCGGCGTAGCTGCGCAGCCCTGGAGTATCTCCGCGGTTCGTCTGCACATCATCAAAGCTCAACCCAATGCGTCCCACACCGATCGCC
>CAYZDM010000196.1:0-6040 GCA_964476875.1 uncultured Sandaracinaceae bacterium
GACGCTCAACGTGATGATGGACGCGGCGAAGTTCGTGGAGATGGCGAACGGCGATCTCGACGGCCGCAAGGCCTTCCTCACGCGCAAGCTGAAGGTGAAGGGCAACATCGCCCTCGCCCAGAAGATGCAGAAGTTTTTTCCCCAGGGATAACTCTCACCCCTCAAACGGAACACACTGATGAACGAGATTCTTTCGGCCCCGTACGTGCTCGAATACACGTACACTCGAAGCACCGGACCAGTGGTCAGCCGCTTCTTGGAAAACCTTCGGTACGAAGTGCTGGAAGGCGTCAAGACGGTTGATGGTCGTGTGCTTTGCCCGCCTCTCGAGTACGACGAGGACGGCGAACCCACGACTGGCGAGTTCGTGCAACTCCGTCCCTCGGGCACGGTGAAATCTTGGTCATGGGTGCAGGAGCCTCGTAAGGGGCATCCGTTTGATCGTCCGTTCGCTTGGGCCTTGGTGCAGATCGACGGCACCGACAACGCCATGGTGCATGCGGTCGACGCGGGGAAAGCCCAGCGGATGAAGACGGGGATGAAGGTCCGTCTGCGTTGGGCCGACGAGAAGCAAGGGACGATTCGTGACATCGACTGCTTCGAGCCGATCTCTCCCTACCTCCCCGGTCCGGTGCACCTCGAGTACCAGGTAAACCCCGGCAAGCACTACACCGCGTACCTGCGCGGTCTGCAGGAGGGGAAGCTGATCGGAGGCAAGGACCCCGAGGCCGGCAAAGTGTACGTCCCACCCCGCGGAGCCGATCCGACGACCGGCAATCCCACCACGGAGTACGTGGAAGTCGCGGACATGGGTGTTCTCACCACTTTTACGATCATTCGCATCCCCTTCGCGGGCCAGAAACTCACTCCACCGTATTGCTTTGGTGCCATCGTCCTCGATGGCGCGGACAGCCCTATCTATCACCTGATCAGCGGCGTGCCGCACGACGAGATTCGGATGGGCATGCGGGTGAAGGCGAAGTGGAAGCCGCAGGACCAGTGGGAAACTTCGCTCGAGAACATTCTCTACTTCGAGCCCACCGGTGAGCCGGATGTTCCGTTCGATAGCTACAAGGAGCATCTCTAGTGCGCGACGTCGCCATCGTTTCATTTTCGCAGCTCCCGTCGGTCAAAGTGATCGAAGCCGCTGACGAACCCGAACTCGTGCAACCCGTGACTGCGGACGCGATGAAGCAAGTCGGACTGACTCAGGACGACATCGGCTTCACTTGTTCGGGCAGTACCGACTATCTCCCCGGGCGCCCATTTTCTTTCGTCGCTGCGGTCGACGGCCTCAAGGCTTGGCCTCCGATTCGCGAATCGCACGTAGAGATGGACGGCGCGTTTGCGCTCTACGAGGCGTGGGTTCGATTGATGCACGGCGATATCGACACGGCGCTCGTGTTCTCCTTCGGCAAGAGTTCGCTCGGGCCGGTTCCCGACATCCTGAACCTGCAAAACGATCCCTACTATGTGCAGCCGCTCGGGCTCGACTCGATCAGCGCCGCCGCCCTTCAGGCCCAGGCCATGATCGACGCGGGCAAAGCGACGGAGCGTGACTTCGCAGAAGTCGTCGCTCGCAATCGCAAAAACGCGATCGACAACCCGAACGCGCACATCAAGGGCGACTTCAGTGTCGATGCCATGCTCGAGGAGCCCTACATCAGTTCGCCGTTGCGAAAGAGTTTCTGTTCGCCGCTGTCCGATTCGGCGGCAGCCGTGGTGCTTGCGGCTGGCGATACGGCGAGGAAGTTGGTCAAACGTCCCGCGTGGATTCGTGGAATCGACCATCGCACCGAACCGCACGCGCTCGGCCAGCGAGATCTCACGACGTCTCCGTCTTCGAAGCTGGCCGCTGAGAAGGCAGGCATTGGCGATGGCAAGCTCGACATCGCGGAGCTTCACGCCCCGTTCGCGCATCAGGAGATCATACTGCGAGAAGCGATGGGGCTGGGCGACAGCGTCCGCGTGAACCCTTCAGGGGGCGCGCTGGCGGCCAACTCCCTCATGACCGCGGGGCTCATTCGCTTTGGCGAAGTAGCCAGCCGGCTGCTCAGCGGCGACGCCGATCGCGCGCTCGCCCACACGACCAACGGCGTCTGCCTTCAACACAACCTCGTCGCCATCTTGGAGGGTGAGTAATGGCTGAGCAGTGTGCGGTCATCGGAATCGGTCAGACCAAGCATCGGGAGAGTCGACGCGACTTGTCACTCCCTGGCTTGGTGCGAGACGCAGCTCTTCGGGCGTTGCAAGACGCGGACATGACTTGGAAAGACATCGACTCCATCGTGTTAGGCACCGCGCCTGACATGTTTGAGGGCGTGATGATGCCCGAGCTTTGGTTGTCCGATGCGCTCGGCGCGGCAGGCAAGCCAATCTTTCGAGTCCACACCGCTGGCTCCGTTGGTGGCTCGACCGCGGTCGTGGCGTCTCACTTGATTCAAGGTGGGGTTCACGAGAAGGTGCTTACCCTCGCGTTCGAGAAACAAAGCGAAGCCAACGCGATGTGGGCCCTCTCCCCGGCGGTGCCTTTTCAGCCGCAGCTGGTCGCGGGTGCCGGCGGCTATTTCGCCCCGCTGATGCGGTCGTATATTCGGCGCGCCGATGCGCACCCGGACACCGGCTGCATGGTCGCGGTGAAGGACCGTCAGAACGGCCTGCTCAACCCGAACGCGCATCTTCATCTCGACCAAACCCTCGAACAGGTGAAAGCCTCGCCGATGCTCTGGGACCCCATTCGGTACTCGGAAACCTGCCCCTCATCGGATGGCGCCGTCGCGATGGTGCTGGTGAGCGAGAAGCACGCCGGTCGCGTCAAGAACCCCGCTTGGGTCAAAGGCACCTCGGTTCGAACCGAGCGAACCTTCTTTGCGGGTCGCGATCAGGTCAATCCCGCTGCAGGTCGGCTCTGCGCGAAAGACACGTACGACGAGGCTGGCATCACCAACCCACTCAAAGAGATCGACTGCGCCGAGGTCTACGTTCCGTTCTCGTGGTTCGAGCCGATGTGGCTCGAGAACCTGGGCTTCGCCGAAGAGGGCGAGGGCTGGAAGATGACCATGGAAGGCAAGACAAAGATTGGCGGTGAGATGCCGCTCAACATGTCCGGTGGCGTCATGTGTACCAACCCGATTGGCGCCAGTGGGATGCTTCGGTTTGCGGAAGCCGCGCGGCAAGTGCGCGGGACGGCAGAGAAACACCAGGTCGACGGTGCAAAGGTTGCCCTCGGGCATGCGTACGGCGGTGGCTCGCAGTTCTTCGCGACGTGGATCGTGAGCTCGGAACGCTGAGCAGGAGAGATGATGGAATACAATCTTGCAGATCTCTATGAGGCCATCGCCGACGCGACTCCCGACAATATCGCCTTGGCATCTGGCGACGTTCATCACACGTATGCCGACTTGGACAAGCGGGCGAATCGCCTCGCGCACTATCTGCAGTCTCGTGGCATCGGAGCGGGCGACCACGTCGGCCTTCACTTGTTCAACGGGCACGAGTTCGTCGAGGCGATCCTGGCGCTCTTCAAGATTCGCGCGGTGGGGATCAACATCAACTATCGCTTCGTAGGGCCCGAAGTGCGTTACATGATCGATAACGCGGACCTCAAGGGGCTCGTCACGCAGAGACGCTTCCTTCCGGTGATCAACGAGGCGACGCAAGGGTTGGAGCCATTGCAGGCGCTGGTGGTGATCGAGGATGGCGTTGATGCGGTCGCGGACCAGGAATCGAGCGAGTACGAGAGTGCGTTGGCGCAGGGCTCTGAGGAACGAGACTTCGGTCCGCGATCGGGTGACGACCTGTACATCATCTACACCGGTGGCACGACCGGGATGCCCAAGGGCGTCATGTGGCGGCACGAGGATCTCTTCTTCTCCGGCCTGCAGGGCGGGTCGCCGGGTGGTGACCCAGTAGAGTCTCCCGAGCAGCTCGTGGAGCAAGCCAAAGACGGTTGGTATACCGTGACCATGCTTCCGTGTGCCCCGTTCATCCACGGTGCGGCGCAGTTCACGCAATGGATCTGCCACCTGACCGGTGGAAAGCTCGTGCTCCAGCATGGTCCGAGTTTCGACGCGGCTCGAATTCTTTCGTTGGTCGCAGAGGAAGACGCTTCGACGCTGTCTCTCGTGGGCGATGCGATGGCGATTCCGTTGATCGATGAGCTTCGGTCCGGCAACTACGACATGTCGAATCTGGCCGTCATCGCATCGGCGGGCGCGATTCTTTCAGCGACTGTCCAGGCAGAGCTCGAAGAGCTTCTTCCCGACGTCATGATCATCAACAGCTTCGGGACCAGCGAGTCGGGCGACCTAGGCCGCGCCGCCGGCGATGAGGACAGCCACGAAGGTCGCCCATCGTTCTACATGGGTGACGACGTAACCGTGCTGGATGAGAACGGCGACCAGATCGAGCCGGGGTCCGGCCAGATCGGGATGGTGGCCCGCTCGGGGCGCCTTCCGCTCGGGTACTACAAAGACGCGGAGAAGACCGCGGAACGTTTCAAGGAGTTCAACGGCAAGCGCTGGGTCGTTCCCGGTGATTTCGCGACGATCGAAGAGGATGGCCGCATCACGTTCCTGGGTCGCGGGAGCAAGTGTATCAACACAGGCGGAGAGAAAGTGTTCCCCGAAGAGGTCGAGGAAGCACTCAAGGCGCACACGGAGATTATCGACGCCCTCGTCGTAGCCGTGCCAGACCCTCGTTTCGGCTCCAAGGTTGCCGCGGTATTCAACACGCGCGCCAACAAACAGCTCTCTCTCGACGAGGTGAAGCAACACTGCCGGAAGCACATCGCGGGCTACAAGATTCCGCGACAGATCACGATCACCGAGACGGTTTCCCGCATGCCGAGTGGCAAACCGGACTACACCTGGGCGGAGAAGATCGCCCGCGATCAGGCGAGCGCGTAGCGCAAGCAAACCAGCCCCAACCGAGAAGGAACCCATGTCAACAGCGCAAGAAAAAGAAGAGGAGCTTTTTCCAGGCTATCCACGTGGTTGGTTCGTGGTCGGAGTTTCGAGTGAGCTTGCAGCAGGTGAAGCTAAGCCCATCAAGTACTTCGACCGTGAGATGGTTTTGTACCGAAGCGAGAGCGGCGCGGCCATCGTGCATGACGCCTTCTGCCCTCACTTGGGAGCCCATCTGGGATACGGCGGCAAGGTCGTGGGCGAGTCGATTCAGTGCCCGTTTCACGCCTGGCGGTTCGACCAAACCGGCAAGTGCGTTGACGTGCCGTACTCCAAGCGGATTCCGCCTCGCGCATGCGTAAAGAACAATCCGGTGCAGGAGCACAACGGTTTGATCTTCATGTGGAACGCGCGCGACGAAGAGGAGGCGCCGACCTGGGAGATTCCTGACATTCGGGAGTACGGCGCGGCCGGTTGGACGGATTGGGGCTCCGCGCTCATCGATATCAAGACCCACCCCAAAGAAATCGTGGAAAATCTAGCCGACAAAGGTCACTTCGGCCCGGTTCACGGCACCTGGGCGAACGAGTTTGGCAACGAGTTCAAGGACCACATCGGCATTCAGTATGTGAAGGGCGTGGCCTATCCGCGAGGTGGTGGCGAAGATCACTTCGAGTTGCAGTCGACTTACTACGGGCCGGGCTACATGCTCACTGAGATGCAGAGTGTGTTGCCCAACATCATGCTTCTGTGTCACACCCCTGTGGACCATGACCACGTTCACGTCCGAATTGGCGCGATGATCGATATCTCCAACGTCAAGGACGGCAAGCAGCACTTCCAAGAAAGGTACCGCGAGAACATCATCGTGGGCTTCAAGGAGGACATCGCGATTTGGGAGAACAAGAAGTACCGCACGCGACCGATCCTGTGCGACGGCGATGGTGATGTCGGAAGCCTGCGGCGTTGGTACCAGAAGTTCTACATGCCCCAAGCCGAGGTTGGGTACTAGAGATGGACGATCGAGCCAAGCGCATCGTCGAAACAGCCGTCGCGCTCGCGGAACGAGACGGATACCAAGCGGTCCGACTGCGTGACGTCGCGGCCAGCGCACAGGTTGCGCTCGGTACAGTCTA
>CAYZDM010000197.1:0-5996 GCA_964476875.1 uncultured Sandaracinaceae bacterium
TGGCGACGGGACTCCTTGTGGCGACGCATCATCGCACTGAGCGACGACGCCCGCGGCGAACTCATCGCGAATCAGGTCGAACCGAACAGCCGCACCTCCGACGCCATGGTTGAACGGGTTGCCGAGGCCGAGTTAGCCGCCCAGGAGGCCGCGCAGCAACGTGACCTCGCTCTGGTGGATTCGCAGTCGGCAGAAACCGAAGCGCTCCGACTCGTCGCCGATCGCCGGGCTCGGCTCCTCGGCGTCAAAGCGGCTCAGGCCAAGGTCGGCGCCGAACTCGCGAATCGTCAGGCATCACTGGCGGAAACCACGGAGTCCGCGCTGGCGTGGCGTCGCCGGGTCCGCGAGTGCCGAAATAGCCTACCCCCAGGCGCCGCCAGAGAGAAACAGGCGGACGCGCTCTACCGATCGTTGGTCGAGGATCTCACGAGCGCCCGGCGGGAACTCAGCCTTGCGCTCGATGCGGTCACCTCCGCACCAGCGGAGATCCCGACCCCTTCCGACTCCGATATGGACCCGCTTACAGCGGATATGGACGACCGCTCTATACGAGAGCTGCGCACCGATATCGCGACTTCGGCGATCCAGCTGCAAGCGGCCGAGACCCAATTGAGGTGGGATCGCGCCTCCTCGCTTCGAGACGACATCGTCATGATGAACCGATCTCGTCTTCGCCTCTTTGAGATGCTCAGCCAACCACGGCGCGATAGGCTCGAAGGATTCGGCTCCGAAGGCATTGCGCAGGTCAAGCGCGAGCTAGAGCAGATAGTTCTCGAGGCTCGTTTTCACCTGTTGTCGCTGCCCAGGCAGATCGCGCGCCAATACGATGAGCTGCGCGCCATGCCGGGCCCGGTCCTCATCTCGCTGTTTCAGTTTCTTCTTCTCGTGTTGGGTTTTCGCTGGTGGCGAAGACGGGCCGACTCAACACTCGAGCGGCTCCGTATCAGCTGGCTACAGAAGCGCCCCCAAACGCAGTTCACCAGGGGGGTCGCAACCCTGACCTGGTACTTGCGCCGACTACGAAAGCCGATCGAATGGTTCGTGTTTTTTGCGCTGTTGCTCGCCCTGATTACCAGGACCGGTCGTGCGCCCGAGGCCGAGTACATCCGAATCGTGATCCTTTGGCTCTTGACCGGCGCCTTTGTGGTCCACTTGGTCGACGCGACAGCAAGTCGTCAGGGCTTCTCGAGCGAGTCTTCAGCGAAGCTGCGATTCCGCTCCTTGCGAATGGTCGGCGTGAGCGTGGTCGTGCTGGGCATGATCTTGTCGTTGACTCTCGCCACGGTCGGCAAAGGCGCGATCTACGCATGGGTGATCCGTTCGTTTTGGTTTGTGGCAATCCCGCTGGCAATGGTGCTCGTGTTTTGGTGGACAGACACGATCTTCGAGCGGGCAAAGGGTCGCGAGACATCTCGATTACTCCGCTGGGTATCGGCACACGAGCAAGGCGTGCTGAAGTATCCGGCCGCCGCGATCGGCGGCGTGTACCTTCTCGCCGAGGGCGTTGCAGCCTTTTTCGTTAGCCGGGTCAGCGAGCTGGCGCCATTGCGTAGGTTTCTCGCCTACTTGTTTCGGAGGGGGATCGAGAAGAGCTCGTCCACGACACCAGCCGAGCACGGGACCGAGCCAATCCCCGATGAGCTTCGGGACGCACTGGCGCCACATCCAACGACGCCTCCTGCGCTGATCACGTCCTACATGTCCGATCGGGTCCATGCGATGCGCGCGTTAGTTCGCTCTGACGATCACGCCATCGTTGCAGTGGTTGGTGAGCGCGGCCTCGGAAAATCGACTTTCCTCCAGCGAGTTGCCGGCGACTTGGAGCCCGGCGACCTCTGTTCGGTGCAATGCCAGCCGGGAGGTTTCCCTGAGCTGTTGCGGCAGTTCGCGCGCGCCCTCGAACTGCCGGAACCCGCAACAGAGGAGGCCGTAGTCGAGGCTCTCCGTGAGCGCGCCCCCCGCGTCATCTGCGTCGATGATGCGCAGCGATTGGTCCGACCTCTGATTGGTGGATTGGGCGACATCGATCGCCTGAGCCGTCTTACTCGTCTGATCGGCCCTCAGACCTCGTGGTTCATCGCCATCGGAAAGCCCGCTTGGGGCTACCTCCAGCGCGCTCGCGGAGACCGTGCTGTTGTCGACCGCGTGATCTATCTCGAGCCGTGGGAGGAATCGCAGATAGCTGCGCTGATTGACGATCGGACAAAGGCCGCGGGCATCACACCAGACTTCGAGGGTCTCGTGGTACCCCGCCAACTCCAAACCTCGAACGTCTCTCCTGAAGAGCGGACCAAACGCGATTTTTACCGAATTCTTTGGGACTACTCCGGCGGCAACCCGCAGGTAGCGCTGCACTTCTGGCGTGAGTCTTTGTTTCTCAGACATCCAGACGATGCGATCCGTGTGAGACTATTCGCTGGACCGTCTGCCAGCCAACTCGAAGACCTGCCGAGCACCTTCTACTTCGTCCTTCGAACCGTGGTCCAGCTCGAGCTCGCTGCGGAAGATGACGTCGTCGCCTGCACCGATTTGAGCGCGGCCGAAGTCGCCGACGCCCTCCGTGCGGCTCGCGTGCATGGATACATCAGTGAGAACGACGGCGTCTGCGAGGTCAGAGTCCATTGGTACAGGGCGGTCACGAGTATCCTTCGAAGAAAGCATCTGCTGTTGCTCTGAGGTATTCACCATGAAGACATCAAGACCGACTCTCCTGATCGCGTCCTTCGCCTGCTGGCTGGTTCCCGGGATCGCGATCGCGCAAGATCCGCCCGCAGACGAGGTGATCATCCAGATCACCCAATCGATTCGATGGGGTGGAGTATTTACTTCGTTGCTCGTCATCATCGGCGTATGGATCGGGCTTCGTTTCCTTGAGAACTTTGTCGACAACCTCGGAGATCAATTCACGACGCGGCGAATGCTCTTGCAGAAGATCGGCGCGATCGTGCAGTTCTTCGTGTATATCGCCACCATCGCGACGGTCATCGGGCTGAGCATTCGTTTCGACAACAAAGTGCTCGTACTGATCGGAGGCACCGCAGGCATCGCGATTGGCTTCGCAGTTCGCGACCTCGTCGCCTCTTTCGTCGCCGGCGTCACAATCATGCTCGATCAACCGTTCCAGGTTGGCGATCGAGTGACATTCGGCGGAGAGTACGGCGACGTCACCGCGATTGGGCTTCGATCGGTGCGCCTTCAGACGCTAAACGACAACACGGTAACCATACCCAACAACCTGTTTCTGACCGAAGTCACATCTTGCGGGAACTATGGTGCGCTCGACATGCAGATTTCTATGGATTTCTACGTGGGACCGGATCAGGACGTGCTGAAAGCCCGTGAGATCGTCACGGAAGCTGGTCTCACCAGTCGCTACGTGCATCTTCCCAAGCCGGTAGAGGTGCTGGTCAATCAGGTCCTCCAAGACAACTACGTCGCCGTACGTATTCGCCTGAAAGCCTACGTGCTCGACACGAAGTACGAGAAGGCGTTCGAGACGGACGTCAATCTACGGGTGATGCACGCGTTCGAGGAACACGCCATCGGTCCACCCGCCATCCTCCATCGAACCCTCGCCGCTGGCGCGAACTCCGAGCCGGTACCAGCGGAACACAGACCCTTGGCCTAGCCGGCTCGGACCCGCTCACGCAGGGTCGAGGACTTCTGGCCCGAGCTGGTCGAGTCGGGTGTTGCCCGTGAGCGCCATGGCGACGTGCATCTCCTCCCGGATGATGCGCAGAATGTGAGCTACGCCCGCTTCGCCACCACCCGCCACAGCGTAGGCCCAGGCACGACCGAGCAGACAAGCGTTCGCACCGAGCGCGAGCATCTTCACGACGTCGAGGCCGCTGTGAATGCCTCCGTCCACGAGGATCTCGAGCCGGCCGTCCACTGCGTCCCGGACACGCGGGAGCGCGGAGGCGGTAGAACGAACGTCGTCGAGTTGACGACCCCCGTGATTGGATACGACGATCGCGTCGGCACCAAGCTCGGCCGCTTCCTTGGCGTCGTCCGGATCGAGGATCCCTTTCAGAATGAGCTTGCCCGGCCAATGTTGCCGAACCCACTCCAGATCCCCCCAGGTCACGCTCGGATCGAACTGGCTGTCGACCCAAGCTTTGAACTGAGCGGGGTTCCGCGCCCCGGGAACTGCCGCTTCGAGATTGCCAAACGTCAGGGGCTTCCCCCGCAAGGCAACGTCCAGCACCCAGCCGGCATGCGACAGAATATCCCATGCTCGAACGAGCCTCTTTGAAGTCGGGGCATCGTCACTCATGCCGTTGCGCGTGTCGCGGTAGCGCGCGCCGACAACGGCGAGGTCGACGGTCAGCACCAGCGCCGAACAACCGGCCTCGTGAGCCCTCCTCATCAATTCGGCCGCGTAGCCGCGGTCTCGCATGACGTAGAGCTGAAACCAGATCGGCGCACTCGTGGCGGCGCTCACCTCCTCGACCGAGCAAATCGACACGGTCGCCTCACAGAACCGAACCCCTTCCTGCTCCGCGGCACGCGCCGCAAGGACCTCTCCTCGCCTGGCAAACATCCCGATCAAACCCACGGGCCCGAGCACGAGCGGAAGAGACAACTGCTCGCCAAGTACCGTTGCCCTGAGGTCGATATCCGACACATCACGCAGGATTCGTTGCCGAAGATGGATGCCGTGGAGGTCTTCGACATTCGCCCGCATCGTCGCCTCTTTGTAGGCACCGCCGTCGATGTAGTCGAAGAGCTGGCGCGGCAACTTCTTTCGAGCAAGCTCGCGATAGTCGGCGACGCTTGCGGGCGCGAGATTCAGCGACCGATCTTCCATAGCCCGGCACGATCTCCCGCGCTCTTTCACCCGTCAAGAGGTATGGTAGCGGGAGTCCGCGCGGTGTTGCCGAGGTCACATGTCCACCACACGTCCAGTCCCAGTCCAAACGGCGGTCGATTTCAACGCAGTGCATTGGCCGCCCCACAACCGGCGCCAGGGAATCGACTGGAAGCAACTCGACTACGCATTAGGGGCGTTCGAAGGAGCTCAATGCATCGGGGTGGCGATCTACAAGGTCGTCGGCGGTATGGCGTACTTGGAACAGATCGTGGTGGCCGAGGGGTCCACGCGGCGAGGAGTTGGGTCAGAGCTGATGCATGCTTTCGAGAAGCACGCCGCGGAGCTCGGCTGCCACGTGATTCAGCTAGAGACCGCGGAAACCCAGGCCCCTCAGTTCTACGAGCGCCACGGATACAACCGCATCGGTACGTATCCCAACGGCCGCTTCCATCTCGACTGGCACTTGTATCGCAAGAAGATCCCCGGCTGACGGCCGTTCAGAAGACGAAAAACACAGCAATTTCGTGCACAAACGCAGGAATCCCAGGCCGCGACGCGACCAGCGCCCGGGCCTACCGGCGACGGTCGAAGGTGTGAATTCTCGACTTCGTGCTATGAGGCGCCCTTCATGTCTGAGCCACTTACACTAGAGCAGGCCCCTGCGGGCCTCGGCGCCGCCTTGCGCAAAGCCGGATTCGAACAGTTCACCGCCATTCAGCAGGCCATTTTGGACCCCGAGCTGAGCGGCCGCGACCTTCGCATTTCATCCCAGACTGGCTCGGGCAAGACCGTGGCCCTCGGTCTACTTCTCGCGCCGAGCGTCGCCATCGCGACCGCGACAGCAGCCGCCCAACCAAAGAAAGGCCGGCGATCGGCCCCCGCGACACCCGTCGCTCTCCTGATCGCCCCCACCCGCGAGCTCGCGGGACAGCTCGGACGAGAGCTTCGCTGGCTATACGCGCCACTCGGCGCACGGGTCCTCGTGGTCACCGGCGGAACGAGCGTGATGCAGGAACGCTCCCAGCTCCAGGCGCAACCGAACGTCGTCATCGGAACCCCCGGCCGCCTTCTCGATCATCTTCGTGCCGGCGCCCTGAACCTCGACCAGCTCAAGACCGTCGCGCTCGATGAAGCCGACGAGATGCTCGACATGAACTTCGAGGAAGAGCTCGATGGCATCCTG
>CAYZDM010000198.1:0-5978 GCA_964476875.1 uncultured Sandaracinaceae bacterium
CTCCGTATGGCGAAGGACCGGACTGAGTTCGATCGCTTCATGGCGGACCGGACCGCCCACTCCGAAGACCCTTCGCAACCTGAAGACCCCGAACCGCCAGTCGACAAGAACGACGATGACGATACGTCGGACGGCGACCAACTCGCTACATGAAACGAGACGCCGTGAGTTCGACGTCAGCGTTCGTCCACGCCCTCTCGAACTCCACTCGAACTTGAGCCGCTTGCGTGCGCTTGCCTTGCGCTTCGAGCGCCTGGGCGAGACCAAACAGCGCCCATCCATTGCTGGGGAACACCAAGAGGTCTTCACGATACACCCGCTCAGCGGCTTCGGGTTTGCGCGCTTGGAGATAGATCGCGCCGAGCACTAGACGCGTCGACACGTACCAGCTCGGAGGCTCGTCGTAGTTCTGTTGATCTTCGAGGACGACGGCCTCACGAAGCAGCGCTATGGCCCGACTGGTCTGCTTTCGCTTGGCTGCGATCTCTCCTCCGAGGATGAGCCTGGCAATCTGAAGGAGGCTTCCGTCAGATGGATGTATAGGTGATTGGCCATCGGATGGTTTGGTTCCATCTCGCAATGCCTGCGCGCGGCCCAGGGCATCCTGCACCTTAGGTCCTGCATCGGGGGACATGGGCGCGTTGATATTGGGGCCGAGAACATACGTCACGCGCATGGGACCCTCGTCGGCTAACCGGTTGCGGCCGGACCTTGGTAGGAGTCGCCGCCCAAGGCGAGGATAGGATAGAAGATGATGCCGAGGAAAAACAACCCCAAGGCAAACGCCAAGTCGTGGCCGAACGATCTCGACAAGTCGAGTGCCACCAAGAAGCCGACGACAACGTTCACCAAAGGAATGAGCAAGAGGAGCAGCCACCACCACGGACGGCCCACGATCTGAAGTAGCACGAGCACATTGTAGATGGGCACCACAGCGGCCCAACCAGGCTTTCCCGCCTTCTCGAAAATCCGCCAGAACACCCACACGAAGAACGCGAGCGCCGCCAACTGCACGACGATCCCAAAGAAACCAACCTCACCCTGCTCCATATCGTCTCTCCTCCCACGGCCAAACCGTCGCGTGCGCGAGGGTAACACGGGGAGAGGCCCAGCTCCGAGCCTCGCTCACTCGGAGACTGACTCAGGTGTTCTCGGTCGTGAGCGACACCGCGAGCATGTAGCAAACGCATACGCCGACGGCGGCCCATAGCTTGAAGTGAATCAGGACCACGAGGACCGTCACACTCACCAGCCAGTTGAACATGCGCAGAAGATATCAAGCGGCCGATTCAGCTCCAAAGAACACGAAAATTCGTCACCGTTTGGGGGACAGCCCCGTGCAGCGGCCCATGATGCTGCGGTGTTGGGGTATGCTGCGCGCCGCATGACCCTTCTGATCGTTGGCCTGGCGATTTTCATCGGCACGCACCTCATCCCTTCGGTCCCATCGCTAAGGGGTCGATTGAAGGCCCAGTTCGGCGGGAAAGGCTACCAGGGGCTGTTTGCTCTGGTCGCGCTCGTTGGATTTGTGCTCCTTGTCATCGGGATGGGCCGCGCGCCGTTCGTGCCGCTCTGGAGCCCGCCTACCTGGGGGTATCGCGTGCCCGTGTTTGGCATGCCGATAGCCCTGGTGCTCGTCATCGGCGCGTTCATGCCGACAAATCTGAAACGACTCACGCGGCACCCGATGCTCTGGGGCGTCACGGTGTGGGCCGCTGTGCATCTCATGGCGAATGGCGACCTCGCTTCTCTCATCCTCTTTGGCACCTTCGGCGCGTTCTCGCTCTTCGACATGTGGTCCGCGAACCGACGCGGGGCGGAGCTGACGACGGTATCGGTTCCGATCTGGCGCGACCTTGTGCTCGTCGCTGTGGGCGGCATCGTCTACGTTGGGCTTCTTCACAGTCACGCGATGCTATTCGGAATGCCGGTGTCTCTAGGCATGTGATCGCTGGCCCGAGGCTGGCTCCCACGGGCTTCGGGTGTTACCTCTCCGGGTGCCTATTCTAGTCGCCGAGAATCTGAGCAAATCCTACGGAGACGTGAAGCTTCTCGATGGGGTCGACTTGTCGATTCACGAGGGCGAGCGTGTCGGACTCGTGGGCTCGAACGGCGCGGGGAAATCTACGCTCGCCCGCGTTCTCCTCGGAATCGACACCGCAGATGAAGGCCGAGTCGCGCGACGAAGGGAAGCGACGATTCGATACCTGCCGCAGGAACCCGATCTGCCATTGGATCGCACTGCACGCGACATCGTCTTTGATGGTCTGGGCGCTTGGGCGGATGCATTCCGAGCGCATGACACGTTGAGCCATCGGATCGCCGCGCTAGAGCCTGGATGGGAGACTTTGCTAGCCGAGCAAGCCGCAAGCGCGCACGAGGTCGAGCGCCTTGGCGGTTGGGAGCGGGGTCGCCGTGTTGACGTGTTTCTGGAGCAACTGGGCCTGCTTCAGGTCTTGCGACCCATCGAAGAGCTGAGCGGTGGGGAACGCCGTCGCGTCGCGTTGGCCCAGCTGTTGGTCGAGGAGCCCACGCTCGCGATTCTGGACGAGCCGACCAACCACCTCGATGCCGACACGATCGAGTGGCTCGAGACCTATCTAAAACAGCAATACGGGGGCGCGTTGCTCCTGATCACGCACGACCGATACGTGCTCGACCGTGTCGTGACGCGCACTCTCGAGATCGACCAAGGTCACGTCCACAGCTACTCGGGTGGATGGCACTCGTATCTGATGGCGAAGGCCGAACGCATGGCCCACGCATCGCGCGCCGAAGCCAACCGCAAGAACCTTCTTCGCACGGAGCTCGAATGGCTGCGTCGCTCGCCGAAAGCGCGCACGTCGAAGTCCAAAGCGCGCGTGGACCGCGCGGTCGCTCTACGGGACGCACAAGGTCCCCAAGCGGAGCGCGTCGCACGCTTCGAGCTTCAGACGGAACGACTCGGGGGAACGATCCTCGAGACCGACAACCTCAGCCTCGAGCTCGGCGGGCGAGCGTTAGTCCAAGGGCTGAGCTTCGTACTCCAGCGCGGTGAACGAATCGGTATCGTCGGTCCAAATGGAGTAGGAAAGACCACGCTCCTCAAAGGCATTCTCGGCGACCTCGAACCTTCGGAAGGACGTGTGGTCGTCGGACAGAACACAAAGTTCGCGTACTTCGACCAAGGCCGGAGCGGCCTCGACGAGGCGGAGTCCCTTCAACACAATGTGGCGGAGGATCGCTCTCACGTGCAGTTTCAGGGAAAGTCGGTCGACATCCGGAGCTACCTCAAGCGATTCCTGTTCGAACCGCATCGCGCGCGCGATCGAGTGTCAGCCCTTTCTGGTGGGGAACGCGCGCGTGCCGCATTGGCGAAGATGCTGCTCGTGCCGGCGAACGTGCTCGTTCTCGACGAGCCAACGAACGACCTAGACGTAACCACCCTCGCCACGCTGGAAGAGATGCTGGTCGAAGGTCAATCGACCGCGCTCATCGTCTGTCACGATCGATACTTCCTCGACCGTGTCGCCACCGGGATTCTCGCGTTCGAAGATGACGGACGAGTCACTGCGTACGCGGGCAACTACAGCGACTACCGCGAAAGACGTGCCGAGCGTGACGCGGATCGCGAACGGGCCAGCCCGGCAATCGAGAAGGCTGCGAAGCCTCGCGCCGCGATCAAGCCGGGCAAGCTATCCTACAAAGAGAAGATCGAACTCGAGCAGATCGTCGTATCCATCGAACAGACCGAGGCCAAAGCCGCCGAGATCGAAGCCGCCCTCGGCGACCCAGCTCTCTACGCGGAGCGCGCGTCAGAAGTCCCCGCGACTGTGGAACGCCAACGCGAAACGCAGGAGGAACTCGACCGCCTGATGACTCGATGGATGGAACTAGAGGAACGGCTACACTTCCAGACCTAGCTTAGGAGATCGCATGCCCATCACCAGAAGAGCCTTCGGAAAGAACGTCCTTGCCGGCATTGCCACGACGAGCCTGGTGGCGAGTGGCTGTGGGTCGGAGGAGAACAGCGGCACGGGCGGATCCGCGGGCACCGGTGGGTCGGGCGGCTCGGGCGGCTCGGGCGGCTCCAACACGTGTACGGTGTATCCGCGGCAGACGGCGGGGCCGTTCTACCTCGACCTCGACCAGCTCCGCAGTGACATCACTGAAGGCAAGGCGGGAGCGCCGCTTCGCGTCGTCGTGCAAGTGCAAGACCAAGCCTGCGTGCCGCTCCGGGATCTCGCGGTCGACCTGTGGCACTGCGACGCGGATGGAGTGTACTCCGGCTTTCCCGGTCAGCTCGGCGATATCGATACAACGGGCCAAACATTCCTTCGCGGCACTCAAGTGACCGACTCCGACGGGCTCGCGCAGTTCGACAGCATCTATCCCGGTTGGTACCCGGGGCGTACCACGCACATGCACTTCAAAGTGCACACCTCTGGGACGAGCGAAGCCACCTCGCAGCTCTACTTCCCGGAGAACACCACGACGGAAATTTACGCGACGGCTCCGTATGACGCGCGGGGACAGAAGGACACGCCAAACGATCTCGATGGCGTCACTGGGGGGGCATTGCCGCCGCTCGCCTTGATCACGGGCAACGCCGCCGAAGGCTACGCAGGCACTATTGTCGTCACCGTGGCATAGCGTTTTCTGCGTTCGGATAGGGCCTGACGACTCGGCGGACGTTTTCTCTTCCTCTACGCGACGGATACCGGCAGGATTCGACGTATGCCGCGTCAAGAGTTGAAAAAGGCACTAGGGACCCTCAGCCGGGAACTCGAGTCGGGAACGCAGATCGGGCCTGAGGAGCGCGAAGCTTTGGCTCAGGCGATGCAGGAAATCCACGACGCCCTCGACCAGACTGACCCCAAAGCCGCGCCCGCCGCCGACGCTCCGTTGAGCGGACGAGTGGCGGAAATGATCGAAGAGTTCGAAACATCGCACCCAAAGTTCGCCGAGATCTTGAGGAGCGTGTCGGAGAGCCTCGCCAACCTGGGGATCTAGGCGCGCAACTCACAGCAACGAGGACGAGATGAATCAGTCGGGCAAAGCCCCCTCCCCCTGGGTCAAGCGATTCGCGTCACTGATTCCCGAGCGCGGAACCGTATTGGACCTTGCCTGCGGGAGTGGTCGTCACACTCGGCATCTAAGGGCGATGGGGTATCGCGTCCTCGCGGTGGATATCGACGTAGCGCGCGTAGCGGACCTGTCCGCCGACGAGAACGTCGAGATCATGGAAACCGACCTGGAAACGGGTGACTGGCCTTTCAACGGACGTCGCTTCGAAGGCATCGTCGTCACCAACTACCTCCACCGCCCTCACCTGCCGCGCTTAGTTGAGTCATTGGCGCCCGGCGGCGTGTTGATCTACGAAACGTTTGCGAAGGGCAATGAGAAACTCGGACGCCCAAGCAACCCGAAGTACCTTCTCAACCCGGCAGAGTTGCTCGATGCGTTCGCGCCGCGATTGACGATAGTGGCCTACGAGCACGCGATCGAGGACGAGCCGACGCCAGCCGTGCGTCAACGGATCTGCGCTGTCAACGCGTCGTAGTACCGAACAGCAGGCCGCGCGGTCCTATCTGCCCATCACGGAGAACCGGGTCGCCCCACTTTCACTGCTCGAGGTCGGCAAGGCAGTCGACGCGTGTCCACGCGAGATCGATCTTCAGGAACGAGTCTTCGTCATAGACGATGTCCGCCAAGTTTACCTTCAGGCGGTCGAAGCGTGTGCTGATGGCGGCGTCGCCGACATTGGCGCTGCTTACCGAGAGGTCGACGGTCGCCGAAGTGAAGATGGGGTCGCCGCAAATTCGCGCAAACTGGAGCACATATCCCTCGAACTCAGCGTCCGGGAAACGAGCCTGGGTCGCCACGTTGGCGAAATCGAAAATGACGCTTCCGCGATCAATGTCCACTTCGATGCCTGGGCTGGGGCCCTCGCCGCATGGAGAAGAAAGCTCCCGCATATGCTCTGGCTCGAACTCGAT
>CAYZDM010000199.1:0-5972 GCA_964476875.1 uncultured Sandaracinaceae bacterium
ATCGGTCTGTTCGTCGGCACTCAGCTCTCTTCCGAACGCGTACTCCGCAAAGTTCTTCACGGTGCAGCTCGCCAACCGCTGCTGGTACTCGGGGCGACTCACGAGCGCGCTGGGGCCTAGGTCAAGTGCCGCGGCCTCCTCCTCAGTGCGCCACGCGGTTACTTTGAACTTGCCCAGCTCACTGTCGACTGAGCCCGGGGCCGTCTCGAGCTCTCGAGTGATGTAGAAGGTCTTGCAGTAGTTGGAGCACTCGCCCTTCTGACACTCGGCGCAGTTGTTGCTGAAGGTGCCGATGTCTTCCTGATAGACGAAATCGTCACCTTCTTCCCACCGGCCCCAGTGCGTGGTGGCCGGCTCGATGGCCTCATGACAGGTCGCACAGCCGCAGCGGGATGAGAGGTCCGGGTCGCTCGAGCACTCGTCGGTTGCCGAAGGTAGGCCGCCGGCCGGCGACTGGAAAGGGTCGCAAAGAAACGCGGTGTAGAGGCGATTGACGCGGGCGCGGTGCGAGGCGAAGCGGCGCAGGAACCCAAGCGTAGTCAATATCCCGCTGTGGTAGGGCTCTCGGTCGACGGTTTGCCAACTCGCATCGTACGGGAGGTCCGGCGCGTTCTTCAGCTCGGCGTCTCGATCGTTGAAGAGATACCGGTAGTAGTGGGCAAGCGTGCCGTTCATCGCCGTGCTCCGAGTCGTGAAGGCCTCCATGTAAGGCCTCCCCGATGAGACGATCTCCTCGAACAGGCGTGCCGGCTCCTCGAGTAGTGCTTCGTGCACCGCGTCGTAGTTGCCTTCGCCACCGCGCGCGACGCAGTGCTGTAGGTTGGCACCGCAACCACAGAGCGGGTCGTTGCGATCGGCTTCATCGCAAGTGCGCGGCTCTCCACCGTCTCTGGGGGTCCCATCCGTGTAAGTTTGAGCGTCGAACGCGCAGATCCGAATCGTCGTACCGGGTGCCCAGTACGGCGCGACATCGACCCAGCCATCCATGGTGCAGCCCTCCCCGCCCGCACAGTCGCCTTCGACGTAGTTCTCGACCATCGGAAGCGGTCGACCGTCCACGTCGAAGTTGGTGTGCGCCATATTGAGGCAGTTGACGTCACGCCCTCGGTAGTCCGAACGCTTGCCGCGGTTTACCCACACACGAAACGTGTCGTCACCCTCTTCCTGGATGACCCGACCAACGAGATTCTCCTCTCCCAAGTTCGACCAGAGCAGGTTCCGATGGTACCCGCGAAGCTGCGTGAAGAACTCCGTCGAGCCGATCATCTCTTCGATGATCTCTTCGGTGACGTCATCCATGGCGTGAAGCCGTTCGTATTCGGCGACCGTCGGAATCCGACCGTAAAGGTCGAGCGTGAGCTGACGCAGGAAGCGATACTTGTCGACGCGCTCCACCGGCGCACAGATCTCGGGCGATTGTGCTGCCGCGTAGTCCGTCCAAAGGCCACCGATGAGTAGCGCCGCCAGAACGTAGATTGAGGTCTTTCGTCGGTCGTTGCTCATGGCGTCAGCTCCCTTTCGATCCACGCACTCAACGGTTCCTCCCGATACGGTGAAGGGTCGCCACCGAGGCTCTGCACCAGTGTTGCCATCACGTGCTCGGGTCGGAGCTGCACGCCCGCGTCGTCCGGCTGACCAGTGGCTAGATTCACCGGGATCAGGCCGAGATCCTGATCATTGCTGGCTCCGAACACGCCACTCTTGAGCGTGCTCCCGAACACCATGACGGAGTCGGCGAACCAGTGGTCCCTACCGCCGTCTCCGTTGATCTTTGGCGTCCGCGCGAACTCCGAGTAGACCATCACCGTGGTGCGTTCAAAGTTCGGGTCGTCGTTGCGAAGATGCGTCAACAACGCGCCGATCGCTTCGAACGCCTGCACCAGGCGCGCCGGCTGGTCGACTGCCCAATTCCCATTATGGGTATCGAAGCCGCCGCTCACCCGCGTGGTCACCGCGGTGCTCAGTTCCGTTCGCAGCAGCTGCGCGGCAGTAGCGACAGACCGTCCGCTGCTATCGTTCAGCGGATAGAGAGAGCGAATCTCGGACATTTCAGCGGTGTCTGCATCGAAGTCGAAGCGTGCAACGACGTTCTGCTCTTGCAGCTTTCGGATCCGGTCTCGACTGATGCGGAGCTCGTCCTCCGGCAGGCGTCCACTGTAGGCGGGGGAGACGCAGGAGTACGCGTCCTCGAGCGCCTGGTGAAGAAGACCCTCGACTCCCTCCGATAGGGCGTTGCGGGTTGGGCCGATCAGATCTCGAATCTCGCGCGGGTCGTTCATCCGAATTGCCGAGAATCGATTGTCGAACGCGCGGTTGAAGCTGGGAACCGAAATCGCGGTGTTGGGAAGCAGGCTTCCTTTGTCGTGCACCGATGCAGCGACGGTTCCAATGGAGTCGCCGCGGGCCAGAGTGCCGGCCGGCTGCTGCCCCGTATGGCTGTACGACTTCGCGGTGTCGTGCGAGACGGTATTCATGTTGATGCCACGGAAGAACGTGGCGAGGTCCGCATGGGGCTCGAGAGCCAGCATGGTCGGTCCCCAAAGCGCTTCGGTCCCGCCCATCGAGACCGGCCGCGGATCACGGAACTCCGCAGGAAGACGCTCGATGCCGAGGTCGATTCCTTCGTAGGTGCGAGCCGGGTCGCGAGGGTCTGCCGCGAGGAGCACGTCCCAGCCCCCGTCCAGGAAGCACCCGACAAAGCGGTGCCCACTCGCGTCCTGCGCCAGCAAGGGCCGGATGGGCGCCAGTGCATACATCGCGGCGCCACCAAGCACACCATGCATCAGTGCGCGGCGACCTAGCTGCGGTCCGCAACATCGCGCCGCATGGGTCAGTGAGTCGAGCTTCTTTGTGTGTCTCTTACTCATATGTGCCTCAGTACGTCAGGAAGTCTGGGTGAAGGGCGAGTCCGGTACAGACGGCGATCCATCGGTCCCCGGCTTCCGCGAAGCGGTTGTCCTCGGTTGCATCTAGGCCCTCTCGGAGAACCATGAACCAAGGTTGTAAGCGCCGGTCATCGTCGTTCACGGCGTACACCCCGTGGAATCGCAACAACAGATAGCGCAGCGTGTCGCCAACACTCTCGTCGAACGGATCGAGCGGATCGGTGCTTGCGAGGTGCCGTAGAATCGCGCGAGACGCAGGGTCGCTTCCTTCGAGGTCCTGCTCCACGGCGCGGCGACAAGTTTGGCGCGCCGCGTCACCTGCGAGCTTTGCGAAACCGACCGACATCTCTCGCCCTTCTGCGGTCACCTCGCCGAAGTCGGGTCGACCGAGCGTAGCGGCGAACTGTTGCTCATCGTCCCACCGCTGTTCGGTGGCAACTTCGAGCGACGCGAAAAACTGGTCGGCGGTCAAACGTCGAATGCGTTTCGTTTCCGGGACTTCTTCCGCGTCTACAGCCCTGCGAGGGTCGTCGTAAGCGGTCGACTCGCTACTACAACCGGCGACGATCGTTAACCCGATCACGACGGTCAGCGCGGTGGACATGTTGTTGTACCAGTTCACGGCCCCATCCCTTCTTGCACCCACGTTTCGAGCAGTGCGACTCCGGCCGCATCGAGCGGTTCGGCGATACCAATGGCGGAGGCCGGAGGCATCTCACCGCGCGACACGAGGTCGAGTGCAATCTGCCCAAGTGGGCGGAGCGCCTCGTAGCTTCCCAAGAACGTCTGGTTGCCGCCTTCGCCGTGGCAAACCGCACAGCTGGCTTCAACCAGCGGACGGATGTCGCGGTCCCAGGACACTGTGGGATCAGGTGCTGGGGCCGGCGAGCCGCTGACGTCACCCTCAACTAGGAACTGCAGCGTGCGTCGAACTACTCCGTCGGGGGTGGCCACGTCGAGCGATAGCGAGTGCCATCCCGCGGCAAGTTCCCCTGTTGCTGGGACGCTCCAGGCTCCCGCAGATCCAGTCACCGGCAGGAGCTGACCGTCAAGCCAGGCGCTCAAACCGGAGCCCATCGTCGAGTCCCCGGACACCTGCAACGACAGCGTGCTTCCCTCGGAAAGTCGCTCGTACGGCCGCACCCCGCTGACGCGAAGGGTCTCGCGGTGCCCGATATGACAGAGCTGTCCACCCTTCACGACCCAGGCGCTGCCGGCGGCGTATCCACGAATTGCGTCAATCGGAAAGGGCCATGTCGCCGTCTCCAAGCGTTCCCACTTCTCGAATCGGTCCCGCCGGTAAAGCTCGCTGCCCACACTGGCCCACAGGACGCTGTCAGCGACGCTCATCTGCGCGACGGTCCCTTCGTCGAAGGGAATCTTCGCCCAGCCGCCACCATCGAAGCGCAACAGCTCGCCATCTCGAAGTGCGACAAAGCCGACTCGCACGTCCGCACCGGTGGCGCTCATTTCGCTCAGGTCCGCGATCTCGCGGAAGGATGCGATCTCGCCGTAGCGAACCTCCCACAACGATTGCTGTGCCTCGAGGTACATGGTCGGGTCCTGGCCAGAGCAAGCGCCCTGTAGGTCACGAATCTCCATCGATTCGAGGAGCTCGACCGGGAGCGACCACCGCAACCAAGCACCGTCCCGACGCTCGAAGAGCCCACGCGTGGTCACCAAGAACGACCCACCGATGCCCCGGGGGTCACCGCACAGGAATCGGGGTTTGCCCAACTCGGGCGGAAGGGACAAGGGCTCAGACCCCGCGAACGTAGCGCTCCAAAGCGAGTTGTCGCCGACGACAAACGCAGACGACGCGTCCCAGCCCACGAGCTCGTCGGCTCGAGTAAACCGGGCATCGAGGGCGGTCGAAATTCCGTCGGGGGACACATGGCGGATCCCGCCGTCTCCTTCGACCCAGGCCTGCCCATCAGGACTTATCCCAACCAGCGACTCGTCATCGGCCAGCGGCTGGCAGACCGCATCGGCGGACACCGCGGAAGCGACGCCAGCCTGGCTATTGCCAAGTTGCGCATCTCCACATCCCAAGATGACCAACGGGGTCAGCCATCGCGCACGCCGCAGCAAACCGAACACAGATCCAGAGTAACGGCTGAGGGGCATTTGTCACCCTAAAGGGCTTCAAAAACACTATCGCACAGGATATTGGCCGTATATTCACAATTTTTAACCCTTTTCGGGCTAAAATGACCAGCCAACCATCGCATGGAAACTGAAGGCGAGATCGGTGGCGTCCCTCCCCTGCACGGCCCCAGGAAGCGGAGGCACGACCCCGGCGGGAAAGTCGCTGAATTGGGGTTTGAAGTAGGCGAACGTGGCGCGAAGCCCGTACGAGAACCCGACGTCGAGTTCACCGCCGACCATCAGAGCGGCATCGAAGCCGAAGCCCTTTGCTTCGCCGAACGTGTCGGCGAGGTCGCCATAAGAAAACGGGTACCTGAAGCCCCCATCGACACGCAGATAGAGCGCCCTCTCGATGAAGAAGTATCGATACGCCGGGCCGAGGCGCAGGAACAAGTACTGAATCGACGGAAGGCTGCTGTTCTGTTCGATGTCGAAGTCATTGAAGCCCACACCGATGAGTCCGCCGAGCTCGTGCTTGCCGAACCGGTGAAAGTACCCGAGCTGGCCGAGCATGCGCCACGTCTTGATGGCGAGTTTGGCGTTCGAGCCTGGTGTCTGTGCATCGAGTCCGACACCGAAATCGGCGTCCGCTTCGAGCGCCAAGCCGCGCAGGCCCTCGATCTCGTGCCGAGCCATTGGGCGAAGCTCGAGTCGAAAGACGATGTCGAGGTAGATTCCGGAGTCGTAGGTGCGTGTCGCAGTCCCTCCGGCCCCGTCGTCGACGTTGATGTTGATGTTGCGCACGCGGCCGCCGGCCCCGCCAAGCAGATTGAAGATCGGCCCATTGGTTTGTCGGCCAGCGGCTCGTGCTTTATCCCGCGTTTCGCGTTCTTTGCTCGCGTCTTCGGGCTTCTTCTGCTTCGCCTCCGCAGGCTCATCCGCCAGAGTGATTCGGATCTCCTCCACAGCGACCAGGGTGACGGCAGCGGGCGCGACTAT
>CAYZDM010000200.1:0-5968 GCA_964476875.1 uncultured Sandaracinaceae bacterium
ACTTGATGGCGCGCGACCGAGAGTTCTCGATAGAGATGACGCTTCCCGATCCAAACCGATTCGTCATTAGCCTGCGGGTCGTGTTCTTTCACAAGACCGTGCAGTTCAACCGCCAAGAGAACCTGTGAAGTCGAAGCGAAACGCTCTATGCTGCGCGCATGAACGCCAAGGCCCCCTCCGAGTCGTTTACTGAGATGACCGAACTCGTTCTTCCGCAGCACACCAATGCGATCGGGACAGCGTTCGGGGGCGTCATTATGAGTTGGATCGACATCTGCTGCTCGATTGCGGCGATGCGGCACTGTGGACGCGTATCTGTCACGGCAAGGATCGACGCGCTGGAGTTCAAGGCGCCGATCAAGGTTGGCGACGTGGTTTGCTTGACGGCGCGCCTGAATGCCGCGTTCACCAGCTCGATGGAGATTGGGGTTCGGGTGGAGCAGGAGCACGCGCGAACCGGCAAGCGCTCACTGTGCGCTGATGCACGCGCCACTTTCGTCAACCTGGGAGAGGACGGAAAGCCCTGCCCCGTACCGCCCTTGCTCGCCGAAACCAAAGACGATCGAAGATTGGCCGCCGAGGCGACCGAGCGCCGCAGAACCCGACGCTCGGCCTGAGTCGAGCGACCGGCCGAGCCCAACGAGAGGCCCGAAACTGATGTCCGACGTCGACTTCTGATGACGACCGTCGTCATTTTCGTCCTCTGGTCGAGCGGCGAGCCTGAAATTGCACGCTTTTTCCCTTGGCACGCTGGCTGCAGTTGGGAGCGGCTGTGGATGCTGCACGAAAGTTCCCTCCGGCTCCGGCCGCCCCCGACCGGCGGGCGGCAAAGGTTCACGAACTCCTCGATAGACGCCGGCGTTCGACGCTCCGTCAGGAAGCCTTACGACTCGACCGAGCGGAGGGAGCACGCGGCACGAGCGAGACCGACCGCGCCCTCCTGCTGTGGGAGGGCTTGGTGCGTGGACGTCTGCGTCTGGTCGACTGGTTCGATGCAGACGGCCGGCGACTGATCCTCATCAAGCCCCACAGCGTGACCGCCCGTTGCGCTTGCGGACTGACGCCGCGGGAGGAGCAAGTGGCGATGAGCGCGGCCCTCGGAGAGAGCAGCAAGGCGACGGGCTACCGGTTGGGGATCAGTCCGTCCCGCGTGTCCGCGCTACTGAATGCCTCGATGCGAAAGCTCGGTGTCCGCACGAAAGCCCAACTGGTGGTGATGGTGCGAGTACTGGACGCGCAACCACGAAGCGACAGGGTGCCCTCGCGATGACTGGTGCGATTCGGGTGCTTTTCCGGGCTCCACCGGAGCGTTTACACCATGGCTAGTCGCGGTACGATCAACCAGGTATTCTTGGAGGGATTGATGTCCGCAGCCGAGAACCCAGACCCGTGGCCTCGCATGCGCGAGATCGTGGAATCGGTCGTGACCGGGCTACACGGTGGGCGCTTCATCGAAGAGACCCTCGAGGCCTTGTGCACCCAGCTCGGCGCTACATCAGCCTGGAGCACCCTCGAAACCAAGGGCGGCGGGGACCCGATGCATCGCTCCCGCACAGCCGGTTTTCGTGGTGTGCCGCCCGCGGTACTCGCACAGCATGTCACCGAGATGTTGCGCCGCGTACAAACCGAATCGAAGACCGTCGCGGGGCCGGTACCGTACGCCAGCACCGGCTCGTTCATCGCTGCCCCGCTCTGGTCTCGCCCCAGCGTGACGCGACACGGACGCAGCTTGATCGGTGTGATGTATTTGGAGTTCTCGGGAACCGAGGGCGAACAGCCCGCCGTCCTCGAGTTCGTCGAATGCGTGGGCGCCCTCCTCGGCGGGATGATTTCGCAGCAGACCTTGATCGAGGCCACGAAGGAAGACCTCCGCGTCGAACGCGCCAAGGACCACAACGAGCACCACCTGAATCTAAACGAACTCTTGGCATGCGAGAGCATGGCGTCGATTCGCGATGAGCTCCGGTCCGCCATCGGTGGCAACGCGTCCATCATGATCCTTGGCGAATCGGGGACAGGCAAAACCCAACTCGCCACCGCGTTCGCAAGAGCCAGCAACCGAGAACCAATCGTCCGCGCCACACTCGGGCTTGCGGACGACTTGAACACGATCACCTCGGAACTCTTCGGACATGAGCGTGGCGCCTTCTCTGGCGCGGTCTCCAAGAGAATGGGACTGGTCGAGTATGCGAACAAGGGAACGCTGATCCTCGACGAGATCCTCAATCTCCCGCGTCACGCTCAGCAGCTTCTCCTCGATTTCACACAATTCGGTTCGTATCGACCTCTGGGCTACCAAGGGCGCGAGCCGAAGCAGGCAGATGTGCGACTGATGTCGGTCACCAATGGCGATATGTCGCAGGCCATCTCCGAGAAACGCTTTCGCCAGGATCTCTACTATCGACTGGGCACTGTCCCGATCGTGTTGCCACCGCTCCGCGATCGGCGCGAAGACATACCCAGAATCGCGCTCCGCTATCTGAACCGAACCGACGCAGCGAGCGACTGGGAACTGGATACTGAAACGAGCGCACTTCTTTCCGCGCCACACCTTCACTGGGGCGGCAACATTCGCGAGCTCGAGGCCGTGCTCGAGCGGGCGCGCAACCGGCAGCGCGCAAGCGGCGTGACCGATCCGGTCATCGAGGCCCATCATCTCGACCTCGAAGGCGAGCGCCCAGGACGCGGCGCGCCGATTCGCCACGCAGCCCAGCTCGCGAACGGGTCGCCCGGCAATCAGATCGAAGGCCGCTGGAAGCAACTGAGCGACCAGAAGGAAAATCTCGACGTCCTCGAGAAGGGGATTATCGAGGACGCGCTTTCTGCCTGCGATGGCATCGTGGCGCGCACCGCTCGCATGCTTGGCGTCCCCCGAACCGGGCTCATCAGCCGGATGGCCACGCTCGAGATCGACCCCGAGAAGTTCAAGCATCGGCCTCGCTAGAGCCGCGAGACATCACCCGGGCTGCGTGAGTGACGCTCGTCGTCGCGATTCCGACGACGGACGTCATCGCAAGGGAGGGAGCCGAGCCTGCGCTCCGCGAAAGCATTGTGTTTTTCGGTTGGCACAGACGCTGCAGTGAGGTTGCGCAACGTGGCGGCACACAAGGTCTCCACTTGAAGCAGAAAGACACCATCATGCAAAGCGCCATCACCAAATCCCCCGGCCAAGTCGCAGCGATTCTTGCGTTGAGCACGTTGGGTCTCGCGGCGGGATGCTACCCGGTCGATTCAGGCAGTTTCGACTCAAAGAATCCGGATCCAGGATGCCTCGGGGGCGCAACAATCGAGCTAGTCCGCCGCTCCGGCATCTGCGAGAGCGATGCCGTCAGGTCTCTGATGCCTGAAGTCGGAGAGGGAATGGAGTTCTCCGCGGAGCAGGTCCGAACACTCGAATCACTCTGCCCGGACAGCCCCAGCCCCGGGGTCGAGGTTCACATGGATCACGAAAGCGTCATCTTCGACTTCTCTAATGTTGTAGAGGGCGGTCAGTTCCCGAGCGGGGCGTTCGAAGGCTACGCGATCCATATCCGTCCCCTCGAAGACAACGCGCTTCTCTTCCACGCCGCGATCGATACCGAAGCGAGCACGCTCGACCTCGAGGACGTTGATGTGGTTGTCGATCCAGAGCGAATCGAGGTGAACTTCGAGGGCATCTCGTACGACGCTCGCGGCTTTGTGAAGGTCAACCTCTACTTCGCGGACGCAACTTTCAAGACAGACGACGAAATCTGATCACAGCAACTCAACCCAGGCCCGAGAAAAAACATGCATCGAACACCCATATTCCTACTCGTTGCTTCACTCGGATTCCTTCCGATGCCCGGTGCTTCCGCGGTAGACAACGAATGGGCGGTGATCCCGGCGACGATGGGCGAGACGACCCCAGTTGTCGCGCGAGCGGTGTCCGCGGTCAGGCGGGAGCTAGAACACCAGGGTCGCCGGGTCTGGCCGTCGGAGGCCGCAGGCGCACGATTTGAGCATCGAGGTTCGAGCGAGTCGGCGGAGCTCCCGGAGGAGGAGATCAGAAGATGGTCTCGACACTCACTATCGGGGATTCGCGCTCTAGCGAAGGGGGAGCATAGAGCGGCGCTCCGTCATCTGGCGCAGGCAGAGCAAATGTCGCGACAAGCCACAGCGGAGCTCAACCGCGACTCCTCGAGGGCGCAACAAATGCTCGACACTTGCCTGTACATGGTCCGCGCTCTGCTCGAAACGAACGACACCGCGGGCGCAGAGCTCCACTCGACCGAGTGTGCACTACTCGTGCCGTATGCCGAACCCGCGCCGCTCATGCATCCGCCACACGTGTTGGCGGTCTACCAAGCAGCGCGGAGCCGAGGCCCAGACGCCGGGGGCAACCTACTGGTCGAGAGCACGCCCTCCGGGTGCAACACTCGGATCAACGGGGTCCTCACTGGTCGGACGCCACTCGAGGCCACAGGCTTGGTGGCCGGGGACTACGGGGTGCAGGTCGAATGCGAGGGGGAGCAACGAGGACGCGTCCACCCCGTGATCGTCGGCTCGGCGACGACGAAAATCCGCATCGACACGCAGTTCGATCGCAGCGTTCGAACCAAACCGATCCTGCGCCTAGAGTACTCGAAGCCACCTCGCCACAGCTGGCGGGCAATCGACGCGCGTGCGATCGCCGAGATGCTGCCGGCCCAGATGGTCGTCGTGTTGTCCGCGCCTACCCCCGATTCGATTGCGGTCGGGCTGGTTACCCGAACGGGGAGTCGACACGGCTGCGGCCACATCACTGCCACGGCGGACGGATTGAATAGCGAGGAGCTAGCGAGGGCGATTCACCGTCTCGTCGATGGGCAATGCGGGGATCTCTCAGCGTCGAGGGCCGATCGGTCCTCGCTATCCAAGCCTGGAATTTAACCGTATCATCACCAGGCGTGCGCCTGGCCCCGTGGTCGACGGCACACCACGTGGACCATGTCTAAGGTGCGCTCTCAAACATCGTTGAGTGATCTCCTCGGTGAGGATTTCGGACCATATCGACTGGTCCGGCGTCTGGGTGTGGGCGGCATGGCGGAAACCTACGAGGCCATTCGCCGCGGTCCGAGTGGCTTTGCCCAACACGTCTGCCTGAAACTCGTGCTGCCGTTCTTTCGTGACAACGACGACTTCGTGAGGCTCTTCGAGCGAGAGGCTCGGCTCGCGGCCAAGCTGCGGCATAGCAATATCGTCGGCGTGATCGATTTTGGCGCAGTCGAGGGGACGCCCTACATCGCCCTCGAGCTCGTCGATGGAGCGGATCTGCGATTCCTGCTCGACGCACAGGACGGCACGCGTTTGCCGCACAAACTCGTAGCCATGCTCGGCCATGATCTCGCCGCGGCCCTCGAGCACGCGCACGCGCCGGTTCCGGGCAAGAGCCTCGACGAGCGCGAAGCGGGCGGGATCGTCCACCGTGACATCTCTCCCGGCAACGTCCTCATCAGTCGCCGAGGTGAGGTCATGCTCTCCGACTTCGGTGTCGCCAAGGCGATCTCGGGCACCTCGCGCAAGCAGAGCGCCGTAAAGGGGAAAGTTCCGTACATGTCGCCCGAACAACTTCGTGCCGAGCCGCTCGATGGACGCGCCGACCTATTCGCGCTGGGTGTGGTCTTGTTCGAAGCACTAGGCGGACAGCGACCCTATGACGGTGCACATGACCCGGCGACCATCATGTTGACACTGGCCGGTGAGCACCCGTCTTTGACTGCGCTCGCGCCGAGCGCGCCTTCCGGTTTGTGCGACGTCATCGAGATCCTGATCCGGCCCGACCGGGACGACCGCCCCAAGAACGCGTCCACTTTGGTCGACATGTTGGATGAGTTCGTCCCCTCGCCGCGCGCGCGCAGGCAGATCGGAAAACTGATCGACGAATGCCGCCCCGCGGAAGATCGGATCAGCACGGAGGACGCCCTCGCGCCGGTGGCCGGCGCCGCAGCGGAGGCAGGCAGCGATGCCC
>CAYZDM010000201.1:0-5944 GCA_964476875.1 uncultured Sandaracinaceae bacterium
AGAGGCGCGGGCCGGGGTGGTTGATTATCACCATGATAATGCTGGGTTTATTGGGAGCAGCTTCTTATTTACTAAATGCCAATTAAGTCTTGGATCGCGTTCCTCTATGCGCTATAACTTAACAGTCAGTAAAGGAACCGCGCTATGCAAGTCAGTGATACTTATGACCTCAGGGAGCTCGCAAAGCTCCTCAACTGGAACCCGGCTCACTGTAAGGTGATCCTCAAGCAGCTAGGCGCGGACCCGACCCAACCGATCGACGGCGAGATAGCAGCGAAGGTTGCCCAGAAGATCCGTCGCCAGTGGCCGCCTCAGGCTGCCTAGCCCGCGTCTCTCTGAATCAAGGCCGCGGCCCGTTCGCCGATCATCATGCAGGGCGCGTTGGTGTTTCCGCCCGTGACCTCCGGCATGATCGATGCGTCGGCGACGCGTAGCCCTTCGATCCCGCGCACCTTGAGACTCGGGTCGACGACTGCCATCGAGTCGACGCCCATCTTGCAGCTACCCACCGGATGATAGACCGTCATCGCGCGTAGTCGGATCTCTTCGGTGAGCTCCGCATCGCTCGCTTGCGCGGCCCCGGGCGTAAGCTCCTCACCTAGATGCTCGGCCATCTCAGGATGCGCGCAGATCTCTCGACACTTCCGGATCGCGGTCAACATCAGTTGGAGATCTTCCGGCGCTTCCAGATAGTGGGGGTCGATGTGTGGCGTCTGATCGGGACGATTGGATGTCAGCCGGAGTTCGCCCCTACTCTTGGGATAGATCAGTGTCGGCATGACGGTGAGGCAATGACCGGGATCGATGTAGGGACGCTCCGGACCGTCTTGGTTTGGACTGGGGTAGCCCCAGGGCAGCGTGTGGACCTGGATATCCGGAATCGCCGCGCCTGCGTGGCTCTTGATGAAAGCCCCGCCCTCGAACACCGTGCGCCCGAACCAACCGTTGCCGAAGAGGTACTCCTTCAGCATGCCCGCAAAAAAGTGCGGTGCTGCGCCGCGGTGAAGGCTGGTCGGCGAACGATAGGTCATCGGGAAGAACAGGTGATCATGCAGGTTCTGGCCGACCCCGGGAAGGTCCAGTTCCACGTCGATACCGTGTTCTTGAAGATGGTCCGCGGGCCCGATGCCCGAGAGCATCAAAATCTGAGGTGAGCCGATCGCGCCGCCTGAGACGATCACCTCTCGCTTCGCTCTTGCGATCGTCATCCCATCCGGCTGTTCGTATTCGACGCCCGTCGCGCGGCCATTCTCGACGACGACCCGATGCACCAGGGCGCGCATTTCTACGTGGAAATTCGCGAGTTCTAAGCTCGGCTGGATGTACGCTTCGGCGGTGCCGCTTCTAACGCCGTTGCTAGCCGACATCTGATAAATGCTCGCGCAGTTTTGGTTGTCGGCGTTGAAGTCGTCGCCGATGGGGATGTCGCACACCGCGGCTGCAGCTTTCACGAACGCGTTGGACACCGGGCTGATTTGATCGACAGGGTGCCGGGTGACTTGAATGGGTCCGCCGGCGCCGTGATACTCCGTCTCCCCCTCTTCGTGATTCTCGAGCTTCTTGAAGAACGGCAGCACGTCCTCGAAGCTCCAACCCTCACATCCGCTCGCTGCCCAGGCGTTGTAGTTCTCCTGGTTGCCTCGGAGATAGAGCATTCCGTTCACAGAGCTGGACCCACCCAGGACTTTCCCCCGCGTGCAAGGGATGTAGCGGTTGTTGAGGTTGGGCTGGGGTACTGTGGTGAAGCCCCAATCGAACTTCTGCTTCAGTTGTTTGACCTGTTGCACCAGGCTGATCATCCCCGGCTTGCGAACCAGCGTGGTGCGGTCGGTGCCACCGGCTTCCAGCAAGAGGACGGTCGCGCTCGGGTCCTCGGCCAGCCGGCTCGCGACGATGGCTCCCGCCGAACCTGCGCCAATCACGATGTAGTCGTACTCAACCATCCGCCGCTCCAAAGTGAAACATGTTTCACTCTCTGGATATATGTTGAGATGACGCGAAGCGCACGCCGAATCGCGCCCCACCGAGCAAGGTTGGCTCAGACTACGGCGCGCTCGATCGCGTCGACGAGGCCGGAGTGTCGCTGTGCTCTTCGGTCCAGTGCTGCGGCGACGACGGCCTTCGGTCCCACGATCCGCACTCGCGCCCGAGCGCGGCTCACCGCTGTGTAGAGGAGCTCACGCGTCAACAGAGGCACGTCTTGGTCCGGAAGAACGACCAACACCTCGTCGAACTCCGACCCCTGCGCTTTGTGAACGCTCAGCGCAAAGGCGTCCGAGAACTGTGGCAGCCTGGCCACCGCGATGTCGAGGAAGCCGTCCGCGTCGCTCTGGACCGTGGCGATTGGCGGGTCACCGTCGACCAGCATTGCGAAGTCTCCATTGTTCACCCGCAGTTCATGACTGTTTTGCTCGATGATGATCGGTGTCACTCTGGGCGAGCCGTCTCCCGGTTCGCGCATTCGCTCCCGGATCGACGCGCCAAGCCGCCGCGTTCCAACGGCGCCCCGCCTAAAGGGACTGAGCATCACGTAGCGACCCCGCAACTCGAAATGCTCTGCGGGGTCGCGCGTCACCAAGACCTCGGCCCAGTGGGCAGCAGCGCGATCGAGCTCTCCCGGAAGCCCATCGGTGGAGGACCAGGCCACGTCCTCCGCCCTGGTGTCGTCGAGTAGCGCGTCCACGACCGACCCTTCGCCGGCTCGGATCGCGGCGACGAGTCGACCGAGTGGTTGCTCCGTGTCGTAGCGATATGTTGTCGTCAGATGCGTGACCCGGCCACGCCAGCCGGTTCGCCCGCCGGCGGCGACCAAGTCACGAAGCACCGACCCCGCCTCCACCGAAGTGAGTTGGTCCGGGTCTCCGACGATCAGAAGCGTGGCTTCCTGCGGGGTCGCGTCTAGGAGCTGCCGCATCAAGCCGAGGTCGATCATTGATGCTTCGTCCACGACGATCAGGTCGGCTTCGAGCGGAAGATCGGCGCTCCTTCGGAACTGCATCCCTTCGCGCCGCATTCCGAGTGCCCGGTGGAGCGTGGTCGCTTGCTCTGGGATCTGCTCCAGGATTTCACGGGCGGCGTCGATCCGGTTCTTTGCCTGACGGACCGCGTCGCCGAGCCGCACCGCGGACTTCCCCGTCGGTGCGAGAAGCATGACCCGCGGGGGTGGCTGGCCTTCGTTCAGCTTCCCTTCGACCAGTAGAGCGACAATGGCTGCCACAGTCGTCGTCTTTCCAGTGCCCGGTCCCCCGCATAGAAGCGAGACCCGGTGGCGAAGCGCGTTGCTCGCGGCCTGGCGCTGTGGGGCGTCGGGCGGCCCCGGGAACAACCTGTCGAGCGCCTTCGGAAGCCAGCGTGACTGGTCTGCCACCGGCAGAAGTGCAGCACCGCGGGCGGCGAGCTGGGCGGCGATATCCTGCTCGAGCTGCCAGTACCGCCGCAGATAGAGGCGCCCTGCGTCGTCGAGAACCAGTGGGCCTCCTTGGGTCAGGGAGCAGTTGGATAGTGCGTCTCTCCATCGCTCCGCGTCGGGTACAAGACCTTCGGGAGTGGATGCTTGTGGCCAGACCTCCGCAGACGACATGCCGATCGGGAAGCAGGTGTGGCCGCGACGAACGTTGCGGCTCGTCAGTGCGACGGCGAGTTCGATCTCCGGCGACGCGGACTTGGTCATGCGACCCAAGGCGCGCGCAAGCTCGACATCGAGCAGGTCCAGCAGGCCGAGCGATTCTAGTTCAGCGAGACTCATCATCGCCTCCCAACCAGCGATCCATCGCCGTCAACAGTGCTGCGGGCTGCCGGTCCACAAACACGCTCGCCCCGGGGCTGTGAGGCCCGTGCATTCCGCGAAGGAACAAGAACAGCGCTCCACCCCAATGCCGCTCTGGGTCGTAGCCGGGCAGGCGCTGGGCGAGGTGCCGGTGCGCAGCTACGCCGTAAAGCTGACCTTGGAGCACGTAGTGCTGACGTTGCATCGCTTCGCGAACGCTCCCGGGGTCGTAGCGGGGCAATGTGTTCGACTTGTAGTCCGCCACGTACCATCTGCCCTGCCATTCGAACATCAGGTCGATGTATCCGCGAAGGTAGCTTTGAAGCCTCGGAGAGCCGACATCGGCGAGGCGCTCGTGGTACCCGGGGGCGGCGGCCGGTGCGCCATGCTCCTCGAGCAAGCGGACCAGACCATCGAGCTTTGGTCTGCCTGCGGACAGTGTGAACTCGAGCTCCCGAAGCTGCCTATCCGCCGGCAGCGAGATCAATGAAGGAGCGTCGGGCTCATCCGTGAAGGGCGTCGCTCCCGCCGTGCAGAGGTCCCGTTGGACGGATTCCGCCAACGATGTGTCGATTCCAAAGCCGCGGAGCTCGCGCTCGATGAGGGCCCTCGTGTCGTCCTGATCGAGCGCCTGGAAGCTGGCGTGCTCCAGCACCGAATGGAGCAAGAGGCCCGTTCGTATCCCTCCGGGGAGGTCGCTGAAGAGTCCGGACTTGGAGCCGACTGTCCGCGACCCGGTCTGCGCGCCTGGTGTCTTCGCGTCGTGCCCGGTGAGGCTGGTGAAGCTCGCGATCCGCGCGGCGTGGTTGAACGACCTCGACGGATCTCGTGCAGTCAGCGCCCCGCTCGGCATGGCGTCTGGCCGCCGGTCGGCTGGCTGAGGATGAGCGGGGCGGCACCGGATCGCGCCCGCGGATTCTGCCGCCAACGACTCGACGTCCCCGCGCATCCCGTCTTCATCGAGCTTCTGCAACCCTTCGCGTCCATGGAGCAAATAGCAGAGTGCCGATTTCTTCCACCCTCGTCCGGGACCCCAAAAGAGCGTGCAGCGATACTTGGCGCGCGTCACCGCTACGTAGAGCAATCGGACCGCTTCCGAAAAAGCCTCCTCCTCGCTGATACTGAGGTGAGTCGCGACGTCGCTAGAGCCCAGATCAACCTTGATGTTCCGGTGCTCGTCGTGAAACTTCACCGCTTTCGTTTCGAACTGCCAGAGTTTCGCGTCATCCCACGTGAATGGGCAGTACACGATCCCGTACTCCAGCCCCTTGCTCTTGTGAATGGTAGAAACCCGGACCGCCCCTGACTCCGCGTCCGGTCGCTGCTGCAGGTCTTCGTACGCGACGGCACCTTCGTCCGGACTGTCGTCGTTCAGCCGTCGGAACCATTGCATGAGGGCGATCGGGTCGCGCTGCCGCTCTCGTTCGCCACGCAGGAGCAACTCCTCCACGTGCATGAGGTCGGTCAGCTCTCGACGCGCCGATGGTCTGCCCGCGAGAATGGCCTCCCCCCTGGTGTAGCGAAGCATGTCCTCGAGGAAGCGAACGACTCCCTGACTGTGCCAAGTGTCGTTCCAGTCTCGAAACCGAGACACCCAGGTTGACCGTTCATCCTCAGTCATGGTGGCGAGGTCGTACGGGGTGACACCCAGCAAGCAGGTCAAGAGGGCGCGGTTGACCGATCGCGAATCGCCCGGCGACAACGCCGCCTCGAGGATGGCGTGGAGGTCTTTGGCAATCGCGGTGCTCAGCACGCTCGAGTCGCCATCGAGCGACACTGGGACATTCAGCGCTCTGAGCGCGCCGGTGACCGCAAGGGCCTGGTTGTTGCTGCGGCACAGGACGGCGATATCGCCGGGGTCGACGTCCCGGTTCTCTACCTGCGCGTCGGAGTCGAGCAGAAGCGCGATCTCGTTGGCGACGATAGGCGCGACGACCTCTGCAACATTTCCGTGGAGTTGCTCCTTGTTCAAGAACACCACTTCCATCGAGGTGTCGAAGTTCGATCGAGACGCCTTCTCGTGTGGGATCGCGGGGACCATGTCGATGCCTTCGACGATGAACGGCGGCGACTGACGAGAGAACAAGGTATTGACCGCCTCCACCACTCCCGGGTCGGACCTTCGGTTCTCGGACAAGGTGTACCTGCGCTCTTCGACGTCGCCCGCCGCTTGGAGGT
>CAYZDM010000202.1:0-5932 GCA_964476875.1 uncultured Sandaracinaceae bacterium
CTTGTTTTCCAGCCTTGGGAACGGCTTCAGCATTGCATCGGAGCACCTGGTTAAAGTCCCCGTGTCTTCCTCGGTCGGGGAGTTCTTCTCCCATTTCAAACAGCCCGACTTCTCCCAGATTCTCAACCCGGTCGTGTACACGACGGGCCTTGCTCTGGCCCTCGTGGCCAGCATCGAAACGCTGCTTTCCGTCGAAGCCACCGACAACCTCGACCCAGAGAAACGTGTGACGCCCACGAATAGGGAGCTCAAGGCGCAGGGCCTCGGGAACATCGTATCTGGTCTCCTTGGTGGCCTTCCGCTGACTCAGGTGATCGTGCGAAGTTCCGCCAATGTCGATGCGGGCGGCCGAACCCGATTGGCGTCCTTCGTGCACGGTGTCTTGCTCCTGGTCTGTGTGGCGGCTCTGCCAAGCCTGTTGAATCGGATTCCTCTCGCGAGCCTGGCGGCTATTCTGATCTTCATCGGCTACCGCCTAGCTCGAATTTCGCTCTTTCGACAGATGTGGAGCGAAGGGATCTGGCAGTTCCTGCCCTTCATGGTGACGATCGTCGGGCTGGTGTTCACCGATCTGCTCACGGGGATCATGCTTGGTATGGTCGTCGCGTTCTTCGAGATCCTCATCTACAACTACCAGCTGAACTTCTATCGTGAAGAGACTACCGACGGAGGCTTCAAGATTCGGCTTACCGAACACATGACGTTTCTCAACAAGGCCGCGCTCAAGCGTATACTTCGTGAGGTGCCGAAGGGCTGCACCCTCACTATCGACATGACCGGCACGCGAATCCTCGACCACGACGTGCGTGAGGTCATTCAGGACTTCGCGACCCATGCAGCGGCCGACGACATTAAGCTTCGGATCGAGGGAGAAAGCGGGCCCAAGGTTGCGCTCATGGGTCTCAGCTCACCGCCCCACTAGTAGTGGTATTCGAGGTCGATTTGGATCTGTGCGTCGTTCTGGAAGACGCGAAGAACGTTGCTGGCTTGTGGAATGTAGCCGCGACCCTCTAGCAGGATCTTCCAGCTGTCGCCGAAACGCCGTGAGGCTTCGGCCGCGATGAAGACGGAGCCATCTTTGGCGTCGATGAACGTGCCGACGAGAAACGCGGTGCTCCCCACGTCGCTCAAAGACAAACGAACTCCGGTGAAGAAATCGTTGTTGAAGAGAATGAACGTGTTGTTGTCGCGGCTATCGTAGCTGTATTCGAGGATGAGGCCGATATCGACGATGCTGCCGCTCACCTGGTTGAAGGTGTACTCGAAGCCTCCCGTCACGGCACCGAAGGTCGGCCCTTGATGACCGCGTACGATCGACTCTGCCTTCAATAGCCAGCCGCCGACGGTGTACTGCACGTCGAGGCCGCCTTGGTGGATCAGGCTGTAGAACGGTTGAAATGCCGTTGGGTTGTCGTTCGCGTCGGTGACGGCGAACAGCTGGGGCTCGCGTGTCGTGCCGAAAAAGTAGCTCAAGCCCCAATCGAACCCAGCCATTGAGTGAGACCATCGAAACGCGGTGTCGATCTGTCCCTGCTTCAATCGTGACTCGTAGACGCGAAGGTCATTGTCGACTGGGAGGGGGAGCGTCGGGCGTCCCTGTGGACTGGGGAATACCAGGGGTCGCGCCCAGCTCATCACGAACACGGAGAACGTCCCGGCCTTGGCGTGCGTATACGAGCTGGTGACCATGGCCTGCCCGAGCTTGATGTCGGTGTCGAAGTCTTCGACCAGATCGGTTTGGTTGATGATGTCGACCAAGTGTCTCGACTCGGTGACACCCCAGAACACTTTGTGAACACCAAAACCGAAGGTCCATTCGTCCAGGAACAGCTCGAAAAACCCCTCCCGGATGTCTCCATGGGTGCGATTGCGGTCGTGCTGATCGACGCGCCCGAACAAGATGAGCTCGAAGTTCATATTGTCGGTCACGTTCATGAAGAACCCGGGTTCCCAGGCGATTGAACCGTCGAACCAGTAGTTGTTCTGAGGAGGCACCCCGGGCGCTGGTGATGCCGCGGGTTGCGGGAAGAAGCGCCCCTGTGCGTCGAAGAAGCCGAAGAGGTCTCCACGCTTGAAGCGGTCGCCAAATGTTTCTTTGCCTGCTTCTTCCGACTCGGGCTTGTCACCGTCGGTCGAGTCCTCCGGTTCGCCTTCGTCTCCGCTCTCTTCGTCCTCCCATTCGACCCCGCCTCCGCCAGAGTCTTCGTCTTCCCACTCGACTTCGTCGGGTTCACGGGTCGGCTTGGTCAACTCGAGCTCGACGCCCTCGGGGGCAGGCTCCTGAACCTCACGCACCCGGCGGTTGGCCTCGGCCTCCGTGTCCTGAGCGGACACCTCTGCAGCACCCGCAGCGCAGAACAGGACCATCAGAGCCCACAAGACTGTCGGCGCCGACATCCGCTCTCCGTCGTGCGGGTTGGATCTCAAAGGACCTGCGTCAGGCGTGTCTGCGTGAAATCGTCCTCCTTGAGGCCGGTCTTGAACTTGAATTTGCTCCAAGTGAGCTCGGTGCTCTTGCCGTTCTGGTCGTTGACCATGATCATCTTGTGCGCGCGCCAGTACTTGCCGAGGAACTTGCCGTACTTACTAGGCGTGAGTGTCTTCAGCAGTTGTCCCTTGCGGTCGTAGTAGTCGATCTTGCGAACGCGATACTCCTCTTTGTCGAGCCACACTTGCTGCTTCGTGTACCCAGAGTCTTTGTCCGCGGGGTAGCGCTCGATGAGAAAGCAGTCGCTGTTACCGACCTTGTCGTCTTTGAGGTACTTGTACGTGTACTTCGCGACCTCTTGGGAAGAGAGATCCTCGTACGCGAACTCGGACCCCATGAACGGCCCGGATTTGTTGTTGGAGGCGATGCGCTTCACCCGTCGGAGCGCCGGCAAGTAGAGCCACTGATCGTCGGGCCCCACGCGGCGGGAATATGTCAGCAGCGCCGTGCCACGCACATCGCGAGGACTATGAAACACGGTCAACGACTTGTCCCCGTCGCCGGTAACTTCCAACGTTCGAATCTCCAGCTCGCGCTTGCTCTCTTGGCCCTTCTTATTTCGAAGGGTCATCAACATATCTGCGGTGGTGTCGCCGAATCCGATGTCTCGTCGGTCGGCCTCCTTGGCGATCTCGAGACCCTTGTCTTCTGCGGTTCCCGCAAGGGCTAGGGCCGGAACGAGCATCACGAAGAAAAAAAGTGGGGCAAACGTACGATTCATCGGCTTTCTCCTTATTGCAGTCATTGGGCAGGCGTCTCGGCGGGAGCTGGAACGGACTTCGAAGACAAAGATGGGGCCGTGTCGATCTGCATTAGGAGCGGTGGCAGGAATAGAAGGTCCGCGCCGAGTGCAACGAGCAGGACGATGGCCGTCAGTATGCCCATACCAGCGTTGAGCCCAAACGGGGAGAGGCCGAGAATCGAAAAACCGGCGACGAGGATGAACGAGGTCACGATCAATGCCGTCCCCACGGTCGAGAACGCGTAGCGAACTGCCTCCTGCGCGTCCATCCCGCCCTCGCGCCGCGCGCGGAGGTACTTGCTCAAGAAGTGGACGCTGTCATCGACGATGATCCCGAGCGCCATCGTGGTCACGATCGCATTACCGAGGTCGATCGTTCCAACGAACATCCCCCAGATTCCGAAGGCCATCAGCGCAGGCGCAAGGTTTGGCAAAATGCTCAGCACGCCGAACTTTACGCTTCGGAATGCGACCATGAGAATGATCGAAATGAGGACGAGCGCGATCGCCGAGGCGATGAGCGAGCTCTTGATGTTGCGCTCCGAGATGTGTGAAAACATCAGGTTGGTCGAGGCCGGAACGGTCCACATGTGCTCCGGCGTGTTGGCGTGAAGCCATTCTTCCGACTGAGCCTGCAGCTCCAGCATGCGGCCCGCGTTGATGTTGTCGGTGGTGACGATCAGGCGTGTCGACGACTTCTCGATGTTGATCGTGTCGTTGAGGTCCAGTCCATAAGGAAGAGACATCTCGTAGAGCAATAGGTACTGGGCCGCGAGATCGCGTTCCTTCGGCAGTGCGTACCACTCTGGATCGTCCCCGTGCATGTTCTTGTTGAGGCGCTTGAAGGTGTCGGTGATCGTGAAGACGTGTTGTACGTCGGGCTGCGCTCTCGCCCAGTTGGCAAAGGCTTCGACGTTCTCCAGGTATTCTGGGTTGGCGATGCCGCCTTCTTCCCCCGAGCCCAGGGAGAACTCTTGCGTGTAGATCCCCGAGAGGTTCTCGCTCGTGAAGTCGGTAGATGTGCGGAAGTCGAACGTCTCGTCGAAGTACTTGACGAACTCGTCATTCAGTTCGTTCCGGGTAATCATCACGCTGAGGAACGCGATGGCCGCGACACCAAACCATAGAAGACCCTTGCGCTTCGCGATCACGAACTCGCCGAGACCGGCAACCACGCCGAGCCTTTCCGAGGACGCCTTCTTACCGGCTCGAATCGGAAGAATCGCGACGAGCGGTGGGACGACGACGAGCGTGTAGATGAACGCTGCGGATACGCCGATCGTGGAGATGTTCCCGAGGTCATTGAACGGACGGACATCGCTGAGGTTCAGGCCGAGCAGGCCGATGGCCGTGGTCAGGCTGGTCAAGAACACAGGCCCCAGATTGATCCTGAGACTCTCCGTCATGGCCTCCTTCTTGTTCATACCATTGCGCATGGACTGAAAGAGCGTGACGAGAAGGTGAATGCTGTCGGCGACTGCGAGCGTCATGATCACGGTCGGCGCCGAGGAGCTCGGGGGGGTAATCGGGATGCCCAACCAGCCGGCGATGCCCATGGCTGTCGTTGCCGAAAGCAGGATGATCACCATCGTGATCAGCATCCCCCAGAAGGACCGAAGGAACAGGACCGCGGTCACGAGCAGAACTAGGTACATCAGCGGTACCAGGCTCGAGAGGTCCTGGACCGAAGCCTCGAAGAAGGAGTTGGACAGCATGACCCCACCCGTGAGGTAGACCGAATGACCGGGGTACTTGGCTTCGATGTCCGCAGCGAGTTCGCGAGTGGCAAGGGCGGCTTTGGTGGCTTCGTCGGACTTTTCGCGGGGAAGAGTGTGGCGCACGAAGATCGCGGTCACATGGGCCTTGTCGGAGATCAGACGCCGTTTTAGCAGCGGTTCGGCGAGGGCGATTGCCTGAAGCCCCTCGAGTTGCTCGGGCGTGTATTCTCGTTCGAGGTCGACGAGATCATCTACGATGAGATCGTCTTCTTCAGCGTGCGAGTACTGGAAGTTGGTGATCGAGTCGACGCGGGTGGCAAAGGGGAGTTGCCATCCACGCTCCGTGATCTCCCCGACGGCCGCGAGCGTCTCGGGTGCGAATACTTTGCCGGAATCGGGCGCGACGACGATCAAGATGTTGTCGTTCTTGGTGTAGATCTCCTGTAAGTCCTCGAAGGCCCGTAGTTGCGGATTGTCGTCCCGGAAGAAGTACTGGTAGTCGTTCTTGAACTCGATGAAACGCCCGCCGCTTGCTGCAAGCGCGCCGATACCGAGCGTCCCGATGAGGACGAGCCATCGCCACTTGAACAAGAAGTCAATGTAGGCGCGGACGCGGCGTCCGTTCGTGGGTATCGAGGGTTCTGTCATGACGATCTCTGACGTTGGGGGTGGTCCGGATGGAGTCCTAGCAATTGCAAATAGCCGTTTCGCAGCTCTTGCATGACGTTCGGGTCGTTCTTGGACTTGGCGAGCAGGATGGCGCCCTGCAGGTAGGCCAGAAGCCGTTGAGCGAGGGCGTGCGGGTCGGTCTCGCGGTCCACACCACCTTCCTCGATGGCCTGTGCTGCGAGTTCCTCCACCGCCGAGTTCATTTCGTCGAGCGCCTCGGCGACGGCCCGCCGAATCGTTTCGCTTTGTGTGGCGATCTCAGCGCCGACGCTGCCAATGGGGCAGCCTTGAATGTGTCCCGACGATTGGTACTGC
>CAYZDM010000203.1:0-5887 GCA_964476875.1 uncultured Sandaracinaceae bacterium
ATTCTAATCGTCGAAGACAGCGTGACCATGCGCAAGGTCATGGAGATGACTTTCGCGGGGGAAGACGCGGAGTTGCTTGCCGTCGAAAGCGGCGAGCTTGCAATTCAACAGGGGCGTGACTTCGGTCCGGATGTCGCATTCATCGATGCGTCGTTGCCTGGGCTCGATGGGTACGAAGTGACCCGTGCCATCAAGGGGGACCCACAGCTCGCGGGCACCGCGGTGATCCTGATGGCGAGTCAGCATCGCCCGCTCGACGAGGCGCGGGCCTCGGAAGTGGGCGCCGACGACCACATTCTAAAGCCTTTCGATACGCAAGAAGCGATCGACAAGGCGACGGAGCTCGCGGGTCAGGCCGAGGCGCTCTACGACGCGCCCTCGATTCCAGTGGCGCGGCCGGCAACCACGCCGCCGACTCCGATTTCTCGGTCATCTTACCGTCCGACACCGCCACCGCTGCCACTCAATGGCCCATCCTCCCGACCGATGCCGCACACGCCGCTGACTGGCGCGCAGGTTTCCGTCGCTCCGACGGCCGCCTCGTCATACTCGTCCCAGCCAATGGCCGCCGTCGTCCCGGCCAGCTCCGTGCCGGTCCAAACCGCCGCTGCTGTGAACGAAGCGCTGTCTCACTCCGTCGTCGAACGGCTCGAGACGCTGGGCCTGTCCAGCGATCAGGTCGAAGGCGTACTCAAGCTGTCCGCCGAGGTTGTCGAGCGAGTGGTTTGGGAAGTCGTTCCCGAACTCGCCGAAGCGATGATCCGTGAGGAATTGCAACGCCTCGTCGGTGACTGAGGCTTGACTGCCCCGCGATTTCACCGCACACGGTCGGTCGGATGAGCGAACCATCTGACGAGATGCCCACGCAATACTCGCCGACCGATAGCGAGGAGCGCTGGTACGAGTTTTGGGAGAGTTCCGGGTACTTTGCGGCCTCGGAAGCCCCTGAAGATCACCGACCAACGTACACGCTGGCGATTCCGCCTCCTAATGTCACTGGCTCGCTCCACATGGGGCACGCCTGCCGAACCACGTTCGAGGACGTGCTGTGTCGCCACAAGCGGATGCAGGGGTACAACACGCTCTGGGTCCCTGGCCTCGACCACGCGGGCATCGCAACGCAGGTCGTCGTCGAACGGCAGCTCAAGAAAGAGGGTCTGACCCGGCACGACCTCGGCCGCGAGAAGTTCATCGAGCGGGTTTGGGAGTGGAAAGAGGAGTCCGGCGGCCGAATCCTTCAGCAGCTCCGCAAGATGGGCGCATCCTGTGATTGGCCCCGAACTAAGTTCACGATGGACCCGGAGATGGTGCGGGCGGTCCGAGAGGCGTTCGTCCGGCTACACGAAGAGGGGCTGATCTATAGGGACACCCGCTTGGTGAACTGGGATGTCGAGTCACAGACCGTTTTGTCGGACCTTGAGGTGGAGCAGGAGGAGAACGTCGAAGGCGCGATGTTCGACTTCGCGTATCCCTTGGCGGACGGCGACGGCGAAGTCGTGGTGTCGACCACCCGTCCCGAGACGATGCTTGGCGACACAGCAGTGGCGGTTCATCCCGACGACGAGCGCTACCGGCATCTGCACGGCAAGTATGTGCGCCACCCATTCGTCGACCGAATGATCCCCGTGATCCTAGACGCGGAGCTCGTGGACCCCGAGTTCGGGACCGGCGTCGTCAAAGTGACGCCCGCACACGACCCCAACGACTTCGCGACCGGCAAGCGGCACGGGTTGGAAGAGATCAACATCTTCAACCTCGACGGGACGCTCAATGAGAACGGTGGGCGCTTCCAAGGACTCGAGCGTTTCGAGGCACGAAAAGCCGTCGAGATTGAGTTGGCCAATCTCGGGCTCGCACGCGGGAGCAAGAAGCACATGATGACGCTGCCGCGCTCGCAGCGGTCGGGCACCATCGTCGAGCCGATGATATCGACGCAGTGGTTCGTGAAGATGAAGCCGTTGGCCGACCCCGCGATCAAGGCGGTCGAAGACGGTACGATTCAGATACTGCCACCCGAGTGGAGTAAGACGTACTTCCACTGGCTGCGTAACATTCAGGACTGGTGCATTTCCCGTCAGCTCTGGTGGGGGCATCCGATTCCGGCGTGGTATTGCGACGACTGCGATCACGTGACGGTCTCGAGGGAAGATGCGACCGCGTGTGGCGGGTGTGGCGGTACTGCGATTCGCCAGGACGAGGACGTGCTCGACACCTGGTTTAGTTCCGGGCTCTGGCCGTTCTCGACCCTCGGATGGCCTGACAAGACTCTGGCTCTCGAGCGGTTCTACCCGACGCAGGACATGGAGACCGGGTACGACATCCTGTTCTTTTGGGTCGCTCGGATGATCATGATGGGCCTGCACTTCATGGGCGAGGTCCCGTTTACGCGGGTCTTGCTGGCCGGCCTAGTGACCGACGAGCGCGGCGAGAAGATGAGCAAGGTCAAAGGCAACGTCGTTGACCCGCTCGACGTGATCTACGGCGCGACCTCGGAAGAGCTCATCGCGAAAGCAGAGAAGGCCGGCGCCAAGAAGTCGGGAATCAAGTACCTGCGAACCACCTACCCGGACGGCTTCGCGGCATACGGCGCGGACGCTCTGAGGATGACGCTGCTTAGTTACTCACCTCAGTCAAGACGCATCGCCCTTTCGATGAAGCGGATCGAAGGGTACCGGAACTTCGCCAACAAGCTCTGGAATGCGTCGCGCTACGCCCTGATGCGGCTGAGTGAGTCCTCGACGAAGGCCTCCCAGGATTGTCCGCAGCCGAAGGCGCTGGCGAACCGCTGGGTGTTGTCGCGCCTCTACCAGGCCCTCGACGTCGCCTCCACGGGGCTCGACACGTACCGTCTCGACGAGGCATCCGGCGCCCTCTACCACTTCGTATGGGGCGAGTTCTGCGATTGGTATCTAGAGGTCAGCAAGCCAGCGCTCGATAGCGGCGACACCGTGCTGGTAGAGGAAACCGAAGCGACCCTGGTGCACGCTCTCGAGACCGTGTTGCGGGCGCTCCACCCGATGATGCCGCACATCACCGAAGAGATCTGGCAGCGCGTGCCCAAATGGGACGGCGCTGAGGCGAGCATCATGATTAGCCGGTTCCCTTCGGCGCTCGTCGATGCGAAGCTCGACCGCGATGCCGAGCGGGACTTCCAAGTGGTGCAGGCCTTCGTCGGTAGCGCGCGAACCATCCGCGCCGAGCACGACGTATCGAAGAGTCAGCCGATGAGGGTTCACTGGCATACGAACGATGAGGCGAAGCGCACCGTGCTGGAAGCTGAACGATCGACGATCGAGCGGCTGGCTCGGTGCGAGATGTGCTTCGAGGCAGATGCCAGCAAGCTGGACGACCCCGGCGCGCATTTCGAGAACGCCGCAGTCTTCGTGGTGCCGGGGATTCGAGCCGTGGTCCCAGGGGTCATCGACACCGAGAAGGAGCGCGACCGCTTGCAGCGTGACCTGAAGAAGATCGAAAAGGAGCTTGGCGTCCTCGAAAAGAAACTCGCGAACCCCAATTTCGTCGAACGCGCGCCCGACGTCGTGGTCGAGAAGGCAAAGCGTGACGCCTCGGAGCTTCGAGAGAAGCGCGAACGCCTCGATGTGGCGCTGACCAGCCTCTGAGAATGGACCTTGGACACACCGTCTACAGACTCGACGCCAGCCCCGACGAAGGGGCCGCTTTGCGTAGACCTCGATGGCACGTTGGTTGCGACCGACACCCTGGCTGAGAGCTTCCTCGGACTTCTGAAGTCCGCGCCTTGGAAGTTGTTCGCGCTCCTTGCGGCGTGGATGGGCGGACGACCCAAGCTCAAGCGTTTCATGGTGCAGCACGCCCTAGTCGATCCAGCGACGCTGCCCTACCGAGAAGAGGTGTTGTCGGAGATGCGGCGCGCCCGCGAAGAAGGTCGTCGGGTGCTTCTCGTCACGGCGTCGGATCAAGGAACTGCCGACGCGGTCGCCGGGCACCTTGGGCTCTTCGACGAAGCCATCGGAAGCGACGGCAAGAGCAATCTCAAGGCGCAGCGGAAGGCCGACTATCTCGTGTCGCGCTTTGGGGCCGGGGGGTTTCAGTACATCGGCGATTCGCCAGCCGACCTTCCCGTCTGGAAGGCAGCCAACGAGGCGATCATGGTTTGGCCGAGTCAGAGCACACGTCGTGCCGCAACGCAGGCGGTCCCTAGGGTCAACGTGCTCTCGGAACGGCCGAGCCCGTGGAAGGCCGCGCTGAAGGAGCTCCGGCCGCATCAGTGGGCTAAGAACGTGCTGCTGTTCGTCCCACTGTACTTCTCCCATCGGTACACCGACCTCAGCCTGGTCTTCACGGCGGTGATGGCGTTCTTTGCGTTCAGTTTCTGTGCGTCGTCGATCTACGTGCTGAACGACTTGGTCGATCTACCATCGGACAGGCAGCATCGAAGCAAACGGAAACGCCCCCTCGCAGCCGGTACGCTTTCGATTCCTGCGGGTATCGTGCTGTCTGCGGCCTCGCTAGCGTTGGCCCTGGCCCTCGCGACCATCTTCGTGAACCCGAAATTCGTGGGGGTGCTGCTGGGATACGTACTGCTGACGACGGCGTACACCTTCGTCCTCAAGCAGAGGATGATCATTGACGTGCTCACCCTCGCCTCGCTGTTCACCTATCGGGTGCTCGCCGGTGGCGTGGCCGTCGAGGTCACGCTGTCGCCTTGGTTGCTCGCCTTTTCGATCTTCTTCTTCACGAGTCTCGCCTTCGTGAAACGGTATGCAGAGCTGATTCAGATGAAGGGGGATTCGACGGAGTCCCTCAAGGGCCGGAACTACGTGCCGGCGGACATTCCCATCATCGCGTCAGCCGGTCCGGCTGCTGGCCTTCTCGCGGTGCTCGTGTTCGCGCTCTACATCAACAGCCCAGCGATGGTGGTGTACTACGCCCGGCCGGAGGCGCTCTGGGGCATCTGCCTGATCCTCGTGTACTGGATCATGCGCATCTGGTTTCTTGCCGCGCGCGATCAGATGCAAGATGACCCCGTGCTGTTTGCGGTGAAGGATAAGATCAGCCTCTTCGCTGGGGCGCTGGTCGTGGTCTGTCTGCTGGTCGCGCGCTACGCGTAGCTAGAAGAGTTCCAGCTGACCCGGTTGCACGACGCCTTCGTGAAAACGGACCCCCTCGAGCGCAAGCAAGAGTTGCTTGCGCTCGGTGCCGCCGCCGTAACCGCCGAGATGATGCCCGGCTTCGACGACACGATGACAGGGCACCACGACGGGAACCGGATTCACGTGATTGGCCTGCCCCACCGCCCGCATCGCCCTGGGCGAATTGATCGCCTGCGCCACCCCACCGTAGGTTCGCACTTGGCCCCACGGGATGTCCTGAAGCGCTTTCCAGACCCGAAGCTGAAAGTCGGTGCCTCGAAGATCGAGCGGCACCCCGGCGAAGTCTTCAGGCTGACCGTCGAAGTAGCGGCTCAGCGGCGCCGCGTAGTCGGTCGGGACATCGCGCTGGTCGGTCAATGCGTCGCTCAGGGGGTCGAACGATAGTCGCAGGAGGCCAGCGCCAGTCCATTCGAGCCACAACGTGCCCAGGCCGGTCGCCTCAAAGGTGCCCCACCCCACGACCGGAGCTTGGTTGGGTTCGTCGGCGGTGATACCTTCCACCGTCATGGCTCGCTTGGTCTGTTCATGTTGCCTGTTGGTTTCAATTGCATGCGGACCGAGCCTTAAACAAGCCCAAAGGAGCACCGAGTACTATGAGCAGTGCTACGGCGCAGATTTCGATCCATCGGTGACCCCCGACCAGCGTCGTGGTTGCTGGAGCCGCTGGCTCGAAGAGCAGGCCGACAACCAACCACCGGAACGCATTCGCTACGCCGAAATGCGCCTTCAACAGCTCGCGGTCGACGGATCGACGA
>CAYZDM010000204.1:0-5862 GCA_964476875.1 uncultured Sandaracinaceae bacterium
CGCAATGCCCTTGCGATCGGCATCTCGAACGACAGGCGTCATCAAGCCGTCGTCGATGGCCACCGCAATCGAGATGTCGACCACCTGGTGGTAGTGGATCTCTTTGTCCATCCACGATGCGTTGACTTCCGGAACTCTGCGAAGCGTGACGGCCGCTGCTTTGATGATCAGGTCGTTGAGAGAAACCTTCTGCCCTGACGCTTCGAGCTCGAGATTCATCGCTCTACGGGCTTCGGCGAGGGGAGCAATGTCTACGTCGATCGTGAGGTAGTAGTGGGGAATCGTTTGCGTCGACTCGGTGAGCCGTCGCGCGATCGTTCGCCGCATGTTGCTGGCCTTGACGACTCTAGGCGGAAGTCGTTCGCCGATCGTCGCGGGCGACGACGACGCCCCTGCATATGACTCGATGTCACGTTTGACGATGCGCCCACGCGGCCCAGACCCATGCACCGAACCGAGATCGATACTGCGTTCGCGTGCCAACCGACGCACCAGTGGAGAAGAAAGAACCCGCCCGCCGGAAGCCACCTCCGAGGCAAGCGCCTCCTCTTCGGCTCCTGCCGTCTCCGCCGCCGTCCCTGCCGCTGCCGCTGTCCCTGCCGCTGTCCCTGCCGCTGCCACTGTCGCTGGCTCTGCCGCTGGCTCTGCCGCCGCCGCTGTCGCGGCCCCCGCAGCCGCGACTTGCGCCAACAACTCCGAAATGTCCTCACCGGCCTTGCCGATGATCGCTACCGGCACATCCGGCTCCAGCGTTTCGCCCTCGGGTACCAATATCTTCAGCAAGACGCCGCGATCGAACGAGCGAAACTCCATCGTGGCCTTGTCGGTCTCCACCTCGGCCAGAAGATCATCGACCTCGATTTCGTCACCCTCCTTTTTGCTCCAGGTGACGAGGGTGCCTTCTTCCATCGTCGGGGAGAGCTTGGGTAGTCCGATGATCTTGGCCATGACTTACTTCGAGTAACTGACGCGCTTCACAGCGTCGATCACTCGCTCCTCGGTGGGAAGGACCTTGTCCTCCAAGTTCAGGGCGTAGGGCATGGAGACATCGAGCCCGGCGACTCGTTCGAGCGGCGCGTCGAGATAGTCGAACGCCTCACGTTGAAGCCGGTCGACGATCTCGGCACCGGGTCCACCATAAGGCCAGTGCTCGTGAACCACGACGCAGCGATTGGTCTTCTTCACGCTCTCGACCATCAGCTCGGTGTCGAGAGGCCGTAGCGTACGTGGATCGATCACCTCGCACTCGATGCCCTCAGCCGCCAGCCTCTCGGCAGCCGCCAGCACCGTGTAATACGGACGACCCCAAGTCACGATCGTGCAGTCCGTCCCCGGTCGGGCCAGACGGCTCTTGCCGATTGGGATGAGCTCTTCGACTCCCTCGTCCGGCACCTCACCGGTGACGCCGTACAGGGTCTCGCCTTCGAGAAAGATGACTGGGTTGTTGCTGCGGATCGCGCTCTTCAGCAGGCCCTTGGCGTCGCGAGGCGTGCTCGGTTGAACGACATAGAGCCCGGGAATGCTCGTGTAGAACGGCGCAGCGCTATGACTGTGCTGCGAAGCCACTTGCTTGGCGGCACCATTGGGTCCTCGGAACACGATCGGCACGGAAATCTTCCCGGCACTCATCTGGTGAATCTTCGCCGCGTTGCTGATGATCTGATCGAACGCAACAAACGAAAAATTCCAAGTCATGAACTCGATGATTGGACGAAGTCCGACCATCGCCGCGCCGATGCCCACGCCAGCGAAACCTGCCTCCGCGATCGGAGTGTCGATCACGCGACGCTCGCCGTATTTCTCGAGAAGGCCCTCGGACACTTTGTACGCGCCCTGGTAGTGGCCGACTTCCTCACCCATCAAGAACACGCGTTCGTCGAGCTCCATCTCTTCGAACATCGCTTCGCGGAGCGCTTCTCTGTAGCGGAGCTGCCTCACGAGTCGCTCTCCGGAGCAAGGACCGTAGTCATCATCACGTCTTCGAGCGCAGGCGCCGACTCCTCGGCAAATCGTACCGCTGCGTCGATTTCTTCGTCGACTTCGATGTCGATGTCGTCGAGGGCGTCCTCCTCGACCCCAAGCTCTAGAAGTCGTTGGCGTACGACCACGATGGGGTCCTGCTGCTTGCGTTGCTCGAGCTCGGTTCGACTTCGGTACTTCGCCGGGTCGCTCATGGAATGACCGCGGAAACGATACGTTTGAATCTCGACAAATGTGGGGCCACCGCCTGTCCGCGCGCGCTCGACGGCTTCCGCGATTCGTTCGCGCACGACGTCGACATCGTGACCTTCGAGTCGGTCACCCGGCATGCCGTAGCCCTTGGCCTTGATCGACAAGTCTTTGAGTGGACTCGTTCGTTCGAGCGGGGTGCCCATCGCGTACTGATTGTTCTCACACACGAAGACCACCGGAAGCTTCCACAAGCCAGCCAGGCTCATGGCCTCATGAAAGCCCCCAATATTGGTCGAGCCCTCTCCAAAGAAACACATCGTGACTCGGTCCTCGCCGGCGTACTTCGATTTGAACGCGGTCCCGGCTGCAAGCGCCAAGTGACCTCCGACTATCGCCCAACCACCGAGGAAGCCACGCTCGACATCGAACAGGTGCATCGAGCCACCGAAGCCCCTGGAGCAACCCGTATCTTTACCAAAGAGCTCCGCCATTGCGGCCGTGGGGGACATGCCGCGTGCGAGCGCGATGCCGTGGTCGCGATAGGTCTGAAAAATGTAGTCGCGATCTTCGAGAACATCGGCGGCCGCCACAGCGATGGCTTCTTGCCCGATGTACAAATGAAGGAATCCGCCAATGTGGCCCTTGGCGTAGTTGCGCGCCGCCTCTTCCTCGAAGCGGCGAATCAGCATCATCATTCGGTAGTGTCGAAGAAGGTCGTCCTTGTTCGGCAACGGAGTCCCCATCCAGCAATCTTAGTGTACCCGGGAGGCGCCGCCATCAGAAGAAATTGCTGATGCCGTATTCCCTCTGAATTTCGATCGAGTACTCGAGGAACGCCTGGCCGTGCTGTAACGCCTGGAACTTGCCCGCGTACGCAGGATCCATTGGATCGCGTGCTTCGGCTTCGTTTTGCAGGTCGACTCCTTGAGATTCAATTCGAGGTTTGATCGGATCATCAGTGCGCGCCGGATGCACCAAGTGCGCGGGAAACCCCTCCGTCAGGTGGTAGGCGATCGCCCCCGGACCGTCGGCCAACTGCCGTGCAGCTCGGTCGCACACCGAGCCGCTGACCCCAGGTGAGTCGGCGAAACGCGCCGTCGCACTCCCAGTCAGCACTGCACTCCTGGCCGGTTGATGAACGCTCGAAGAGATTGCGCCGCGCGCGTAGGAACGCGAGCGAATCGCTTTCGAATAGACACCTACAGAGCATTACAGCGGACCACTCGATTGGCTTATCGTGTCGCAACTGCCTACGATTTGGATGTGAGGATTCACACCTTGAGGGGGGCACAGCTCGAGGAATCCGTTCTCGGGGCTTCGAGTTCCCGGGCGCGGCCGCTCATGCGTGTGCTCGAAGAAGGGCTCGAGACGGCAGGCCTCGTCGTCCGCGCGACCGCCGGTGCGATCTTCGTCGGGCACAACGCGGACTCGCTTCGCTGCGTCGCAGCGAGTGGCCCGGAGGCGAAATTCCTACTCGAGCATCGGGTGCCGCTCAACCCCGGACTGGCCAAGAGGACGCTCGCTCGCCGGACGCCGTTCGTCGCTTCGTCATTGAGCTCCGATCCGCAGTTCTCGGCGCATTCGTCGCACGAGACGAAGCGGGCGCTGCTGGCGCCGCTTCACGATGGAAACCGGTCGCTCGGCATTCTGCAGCTGATCAACCCCGAGTCTCCAGCACGATTCACAGCGCGCGACACACGCGTCGTAGCTGGATTGGCCCGCCACATCACGACGTCACTGATTCAAACTTCGTCGCTGCGACGGCAAGAAGGGCTGGCGGCGCAAGATCCGTTGACCGGCCTTCGAAACGTGCGTGAGCTCAACAGTTTGCTGACGAGGGCCGTGTCGTCGGCGAGGCGCGGCCAGCGCGACATGGCCATCATGTTCGTCGACGTCGATCACCTCAAACGAGTGAATAGCAAATTCGGTCACGCGGCTGGGAGCGAGGCCCTGAAGCGCACCGGCAAGGCTCTTCACGAGGCGGCGGCAGGGGTCGGCGACGTGTTCCGCTTCGGAGGCGATGAGTTCATCGTCGTGCAGCGGCGCGCCTCGAAAGAAAGTGCGCGCGCACTTGCGGACCACCTTCGCAGCCACGTGGCTGCGAACACCGAAGGGCCAATGCGCCCCGCTGGAGAGCTCCCCAAGATCACGGTCTCCGTGGGCGTGGCAACGTTGCACGGCCTACGCGATCTCAACGGCCAACCCCAAAGCGACCTCAAAGCGCGCCTCATGACCACCGCCGACCGGGCACTGTTTCGAGCGAAAGCCGCTGGCCGCAACCGAGTCGTCCTAGCCACCGGCCGAGACGATCGCCTCTAAAGGGCCTGTCCCCTTTTACGATACGGCGGTTAGGTACTGTTCGGTGTTGGCTTCGACCCGAGCTTTGACTTCGTCGGGGTCTACCTCGACGAACTTTTCGTCGGGGGTGACCTTGAAGAGGGGCTGGCCCTTGGAGACGATGGTGCCGTTCGTGTCGACTAGGATCTTGTCGATGGTGCCCGCAAAGGGCGCGTACACCTTGTTGAACATCTTCATGACTTCGACGATGTAGAGCGGGTCGCCAATCTCGAAGTGCTGGCCCTCTTCGATGAAGCACGGCATCTCAGGCGCTTCTTGCGCATAATACATGCCGCCGCTCACGGCGACGATCTCGTCGGCCCTGTTGACCGGCGGGGGAACCAGGATCTTCTTCATCTTCGCCTGATGGTCGGCATCCAGCAGACGTTCGGGGATCGTGATCGTCAAATCATCGTCGACCTGAAGATCGAAGAAACCAACCTTGTCCGCAATCAGCGGAAGAAGGCTGTACAGCTCCATTCCGAGCTGAAAGCCGAGATGCGCCTCGCGCACCTGCTGCCACTGATCGGCGTCAAACCCCTTGGCGGGCTTCTTAGACTTGAGGAGGTCATCGACCTTCGGCCACGGCAGGTCACCCATTCGCGCTTGGACCTGAGCGTAGAAGGCTGCGCCATCCCGGAGGACGGCTTGGTCCTGCTCCCAAATCCGATGCGCCGCCGGAAGTTTCACGGCGGCATCCATGTGAAGCAGATCGTACGTATCGGCGAGCACGAGAAGTGGGTTGCGTAGCCAGGTGACCCGACGCTTCTTGACCTCGAAGTGGCCCTTGTTCGTGCTGAGCCACGCCGACATGAGATGCGGCTGCCTCAGTATGCGTCCGAGGGGACGCCCTAGAAGCGTCCTCTTCAACACGGACAGTTCGCCGGTCGCGCGAGCGGCACCCGGATCGCCAGAAGCGGCTTTCAGGTACTGGCCACATAGGCGATCGTACGCGTGGTCGGCGTCGATCTCGTTGGCCTCCTGGAGAAGTTCGCCGACCAGCGTCAGGTAGGGCACTACGAACCCGGTGGTGGGCTTCGCGTCGACGCCATTCGCCAGGAACCAGTGGACGAGCCCGTAGTGGAACTGCAGATTCGTTTGAAGGTCAGGACCTCTGAGAACGGTGCGTCGTAGGACCTCACGCAGACGATCGTAGCTCTGCCGCCGATCGTCACCGGTCGTTACGAGAAGCGCGATGTTGCTGTCATACGCGCCGGCCAACTTGTAGCGCATGAAAAGGTTTGTATCGGGGTTCTTGGAGCAGATGCCCTGGTCGTCGCGGACCTCGCCTTCGATCGGATCCGACCAGGACATGATCTCCCCGCCGGCGTGCGGAGAGAGAGACTGATCCGT
>CAYZDM010000205.1:0-5836 GCA_964476875.1 uncultured Sandaracinaceae bacterium
AAGGACCCTAAAAATTGGCGCCAACTATAGCGCCCCGGTGACGGCACGCTAGTAGGCGCGCGGGAAGTCCCCGGTGTCCACCTGGTCGAGGGCGAAGCGGATGAGCGCGCTCCGGCTGATCCTCCGATGACCCTGCTTTTTCAGCTTTGCGACCATCTTGTCGAGTTGGGCCAGATCTTCCTTGTACAAGGAGATGCAAATCACGTCGTAGTGGTCCGGCTTTTTCTTCTTCTTCTTGGCCTTCGCTCGAGGGCGTTTGGCTGACTTGGCGCCGTAGAAGGAGTCACGTAGCACCGCACTCACTTCATCTTCGTCGAGGATCCCGTCTACTCCTGCTCCGTCACGTCTCTTCATGTGCCCCCCCTAAGATGCGACAGAAAGCGCGGCTCGCGCCTTCACTCCCTGTCCCGCCGCGGCAACGGCTGTCACCCGTTGTACCAAACGCATGTAGTCCTCCGCGCCGTGGCTCTTCGGAGCGTACTCGAAGATCGTCTGCTTCGCGCTCGGAGCTTCGCGGAGTTTGGTATTGATTCGAATCGGGTCGTAGCAGCGCCCCTCGAAGTGCTGACGCATCGTCAGGATGGACTCCCGCGAAATACGAGTTCGAACGTCGAAGAACGTCGGCAGGACCCCAAGCAACTGCACGTCGTGCTGGAGCAGCTCACGCACGTTTCGAATGGTCCTCAAAACTTGTTTCACGCCGACCAACGAAAGGTAGTCGCAGGCGACGGGTACGACGACGCTGTCCGCATAAACCATCGCATTCTGATTCATCAGCGACAGTGCCGGTGCGCAATCGATGACGACCACATCGTAGTCTCGGCAGGCGTCACCCAGGCGCTCGCGCATGATTCGGTCACGGTTGGGACGCTCCGCAAGATAGAGCTCTGCAGAAGCAAGCGACTCATTGGAGGTCAACACGTCGAGCCCCTCGCGAACCGGCACCGCAACGTCGGCCGCCTTCGCTCCGTTCACGAGCACGTGATAGAGCGTGCGCTGTCCAGCGATCCCGAGCGACGCGCCCACGTTGCCCTGTCCGTCGGCATCGATCAACAGCACTCGACGCCCGGACTCGGCCAACCCGGCCGCCAAGTTGATCGACGTCGTGGTCTTCCCGGTGCCGCCCTTGTGATTGAACACGGCGATGCGCTTCGGTGCGGCGCGCACGAGCCCCACTTCGCTGTGTCGTTGCTCGCCACGTTCCCGACAATCCGTCGTGCAGAAGTACTGGCGACGTCCGTCGCTCACGCTCATCTGGTAAGGAAACTCAATCTCGAAGGTAGCGCCGCAGGTGTCACACGCGTGCACACCGTCCTCGCCAAGCAACAACTTCTGCTGACACGCGGTCGAGCAGATGTAGATGTATTGCCCCTTCTCTTCGCGAACTTGGTATCGAAAACGCGGCTCGAAGCCCTTTTCGCACACATCACAAGTCGACTGCATTACCACTCCCTCGAGTTATCGAAGTACTTCCTGAAGTGGTTCAACCAGAACGCCAGGGTCCGGTCAAAAAACCGGGTGGCAATTCTTACAGCCCAGACGTCGAGCTAGACGTCGAGCTCGACGGCGTCGGCCCTCGGCGCCTGCTCCATGATGAACTGATAGCGGGGAGCGGGGTCTTTGCCCATGAGCTCGCTGAAGACACGGTCGGCCTCGAGCTCTCCCTCGACCACAACCCGAAGCGCTCTTCGTCGTGTCTTGTCCATCGTGGTTTCCCGAAGTTCCTCGGCCGTCATCTCGCCGAGGCCCTTGAACCTGCTGATATCCACCTTCGCGTTGCTCGGCGCGTCGGCAATGATCCGATCGCGCTCTTCGTCATCGAGGGCCCAGTGCACCTGCTTGCCGATGTCGAGGCGATACAAAGGCGGCTGTGCCAAGAAGATGTGCCCCGCCTTCACGAGCCCGGGCAACATACGAAAGAAGAACGTGAGCAAGAGCGTTGCGATGTGGTGGCCATCGCTGTCCGCGTCCATCAACAGGAACACCCGTCCGTAGCGCAGCTTCGAAATGTCGAAATCTTTCCCAATGCCGCACCCCAGGGCACTGACGATGTCCTGAAGCTCCCGGTTGCCGAGGATCTGTGCCTGCGTCGCGCGTTCCGCGTTCAGCACCTTGCCGCGTAGGGGCAAGATCGCCTGAGTCTTTCGGTCGCGCCCCTGTTTTGCGTTTCCGCCCGCGCTGTCGCCCTCGACAAGAAACAACTCGCTCTCGTCGGGGTTGGTGCTCGAGCAATCGGCGAGCTTGCCAGGCAGGTTCAAGCGATGACTGATCGCGGTCTTCCGGGAAACCTGCTGACTGGCAGCGCGGCTCGCGGCCCTGGCACGTGACGATATGATCACACGCGCGATGATGGACTCCGCCGACGTTTGGTTGTTCAGCAACCATTGTTCGAACGCGGTCCGTACCGACGTTTCGATCTGGGCGGTGATCTCCGGATTGTTGAGACGGTCCTTGGTCTGCCCCTGAAACTGCGGCTCCTCCACGTACACGCTCACCAAAGCCACGAGCCCCTCACGAATATCGTCGGAGGTGACCTTGACCCCCTTCGGCGTGAGCTTCTGCGTCTCCATGTGGCTTCGGATGGCCTTCGAGAGCCCCTGCTTGAATCCGTTCTCGTGCGTGCCGCCCGACCCCGTCGGAATGCCATTCGCGTAGGATCGGATCACCTCATCGGTGGCTTCAGTCCACCGGAGCGCTACCTCGATACGCGGCTCAGCATCGTTCTCGGCCGTGAATGCCTCGGCGTGCACCGAGGGCTCGCCGCCTTCGGTGACGAGCTTTTCGAGGAAGTCGACGATTCCTCCCGGGTGTTCGAACTCGTGCCGTTCACCGGTCTTCTCGTCGACGAAGATGATCTTGAGGCCACGGTGAAGATAGCTTTTCGCCTCAAGGCGCTCGGCTACCCGCTTCGAATCAAACGCCGCGCGCTTTCCGAAGATCTCGACATCGGGCCGAAAATGAACCGACGTGCCGCGCTTGCTCGTCTTGGCGCCCTTCTTGAGCTTCGCGCTCGCCTTGCCGCGCGTGAATGGCTGCGAGTAGGTCTTGCCCCCGCGCCAGACCGTAGCCGTCAGTTCGGAAGACAAGGCGTTCACGACCGAAGCCCCGACGCCGTGGAGACCGCCCGCTACTTGATAGCTCGTCCCCTCGAATTTGCCGCCGGCATGTAGGGTCGTGAGGATCAACTCCAGCGCCGACTTCTTGAATTTCGGATGGGCGTCGACCGGAATCCCGCGACCGTTGTCTGTGATGGTCGCGCCTCGATGGTCCGCATCGAGCACCACCTCGATACGGGAAGCGTGTCCGTTGATCGCTTCGTCGACGGAGTTGTCCAAGATCTCCCACAACAGATGGTGGTACCCGTGCGCGTCGGTCCCTCCGATGTACATCGCCGGCCGCTTGCGAACCGGCTCCAAGCCCTCGAGGACATCGATGTCTTTGGCGGTGTACGCCACTACTCCTCCTCGAAGATTGGAATCACGGGTTCTTGATAGACCTCGCCCTCGACTGCGCCCCGCGTGAACAGCTGAAAACCCTTCCCCCCTCGCGATACGACCTCGTATTTGCGAAGGGTGATTCGGTACTCGCTGCCGCCGTCGCGTTTGGCGATCAGCACGTCGTCCTGATAGGCGAGTACTCGCGCCGCGAGGACTTCGTCGTCCTTCTGAAGCTTGATCAACATGACTCCGCGCCCTGCCCCCGCGAGCAGCGACACGTCCTCAGCCTCGCAAACCAGCGCTCGACGCTGTTTCGTGACGCAGGCGATGCACTCCTCTTCGAAGACCGGCGCCACGTAGATCACTTCGTCGCCCTGCTTGGGCCGTGTGAACTTTCGTCCGGATCGGGTGGAGGGCTCACGATGGGCGCGAAGCGAGAAACGAAGGGCGAGCCCACCGCGAGTGACCGCGACGGCATACGGCGGCTCCGGCTCCTCGGACTCCTCGTCGACCGGAGGAACCTCCAAGAAGCGAGCGTCGAAGCCCATGGCCCCCACGATGCGCTCCCCGTCGGCCATCTTGAACATCGTCTGCAACGGCGTTCCGTGCCCAGTCGTCGCCGGAATGTCGACGATGCGGCTCACGTAGCAGACCCCACGGCTGCTGAAGAACCCAACCGTGCTTTTGGTCGACCCGGCTAAAACGGCCAGCACACGGTCGCCCTTTCGAACGCGCGTGGATGCCACATCCTTCACGCGCTGCTGCCGCTTCACCCACCCCTGCTCGGTCACCACGACCATCGCGTCCTCGTCGACGATAAACGCTTCGGCGTCGAACTCGGGCTCATCGAGCTTAGCCGTGATGCGGGTGCGGCGGGGGTCGGCGTAGTTCGACGCCAGCTCCAGAAGCTCGGCGCGGACCAGCTTCCATCGCGCCGCGGGGCTCTTGAGCAGCTTCTGAACGCGGAGAGCTTCCTTCTGTTTCTGGGCCAGTTCGGATCGAATCTCGAGGATTTGTAGTTTTGCGAGGCGGTAGAGCTTGAGCTCCAGAATCGCATCGACCTGCAACTCGTCGAGCTTGAACCGCTTCATCAGCTTCACGGCCGCGTCCTGCTTGCCCTCCGACTTCCGGATGATTCGAATCACCTCATCCAGCGCATCGAAGACCAGGACGAAGCACTCCAAGATGTGGATGCGCTTGAGGAGCTGGTCGAGTTCGAACTCGAGCCGCTTGGTGACGACCTCCATCCGGAAGTCGACGAAGTGTCGGAGGATAGCCTTGAGGCCGATGCGCTGCGGCGCCGCCACTTCGGGATTGGCGGTCGGGACGAGGCAGGTCAGGTTGACCTGAACGTTGGTTTGAAGCGGCGTGTGCTTATAGAGGTACGCCATGATGAGCTGCGGGTCGGCGTCCTTCTTCATCTCGCAGACGATGCGGCAGTCGTCGGTGCTCTCGTCGCGAACGTCGATCAGGGGAGGCATCTTCTTGGCGATGATCACCTCCGCAATCTTCTCGACCACGGTGCTACGCTCGACGGAATAAGGGATCGACTCGATTACAATCGTCGGATTGCCGCTTCGAGGCTTCTCTGTCTTCCACTGCCCGCGCAGCTTGAGAGAGCCTTGGCCGTTCTCATAGGCCGACTGCAGCTCGCTCTTGCTGCTGATCAGCTCCCCGCCGGTTGGGAAGTCCGGGCCTTTCACGAACTTCATCAACTCCTTGGTGGTGAGGTCTCCGTCGATGAGCGCCACGCAGGCTTGAATCACCTCGGACAAATTGTGAGGTGGAATCGAGGTTGCCATCCCAACCGCAATGCCTTGCGAGCCGTTTACCAACAGGTTCGGAAAGCGAGCAGGCAGGACAATCGGCTCGAACAGTCGCCCGTCGTAGTTCGGCCTGAAGGCAACCGTGTTCTTGGCAAGCTCCAGGAGGAGCTCATCCGTCAGCTTCTGGAGCCGAGCCTCGGTGTAACGCATCGCGGCGGCTGAATCGCCGTCCGGCGAACCGAAGTTGCCTCGGCCGTCGACCAGGGGCTGACGCATGGTGAACGACTGAGCCATTCGCACCAGGGCGTCGTAGATCGCGGTATCACCATGCGGGTGAAACTTGCCCATCACATCGCCGACGATGGCCGCCGACTTACGGTGCTTCACGTCGCTCCGAAGGCGAAGTTCGTTGTACATCGTGTACAAGATCCGTCGCTGCACCGGCTTCAGTCCGTCGCGAACATCGGGCAGCGCCCGCGAGGTGATGACGCTGAGGGCGTAGTTCAGATAGCGACGCTGCGCCTCCACCACGAGCGACGCGTCCTCGATGCTGTCCATAGGCAGCTCGATCTGCGGAGGCCCCTTCTTCTTCCGACGCCGCGCCTTCCGAAACCTGCTCGCATGTAGCAGCCT
>CAYZDM010000206.1:0-5823 GCA_964476875.1 uncultured Sandaracinaceae bacterium
AGGGCGATTGAGAACCCGGTTGAACTCGATCTTAGATTGGGCGACGGTCGCTCGCGCGTCGACCACCGAGGCTTGGTTCTCCGCAAGAGTGACCTGCCAGCGGTAGAGCTCGCTGGCGTTGGCGACCCCCACTTCGAGACGAAGGCGGGCCAGCTCGAGATACTCGCGCGTGAGCTGGATGTTCTTCCGTTGGATTCGCTCCTGTGCCTGCGTTCTCAAGACGACCACGTAGGCCACGCCGGACTGAAGCATGATGTCGAGCACCTCGGTAAAGTAGCCGTACTCGCGCCCCTCCTGCCGCAGCTGCCTCGACCTGAATCGTGCCCAGGCTTCGGCAGAGTAGATGCTTTGACTCGCTCGCGCGTTGGTCGACCCTTGCCACTCTGCGACCTGCCCTCCGGCGACGATCCGATCGGGGTCTTGGTAGACGACCCCCGATCGAAGTTGCCCCTGCGGGAGCAAGGGCCCGCGCTCCCGTTTCACGCCTTCTTCACCGGCCTCGACGAACTTCTCACGCACCAGGAGTTGCAAGTTCTGGTCGACCGCCTCTAGCATGGCCGGGCTCATCGCGATGCGGTTCCCGTCGCTCGTCTGCTCCTCGTGCTTGATGTCGGACTCGAGCAGAATTTCGAAGCTCGGACGGACGCCGATCGCCTTTGCGACTTGCATGTTGATCGAGAGATCCAGACGTTCCTCGAAGTCCACGTGGATCTGTGAGGCGGGACGGCCTTCGAGAATCAAGTCTAGGTTTAGCGCTGCCCGCGATGCGCGTCGATGGGCGTTGTTCTGCGAACGAACCGACATCATCGCGCCTTGATCGAGCCAGCCGGGGCTCACGGCGACGTTCGGAAGCCGCCGCTTGGTGAGCTCGTCGAAGAGGCGCACGCGATCGGCGACGGAGATCTGCTGCATGCCCGCGACGATGACCCCGTCGGCGCGCGTCGGAATGGCGGCGAGCAAGGCTTCGACCTGCGGCGCCGCGACCGCGACGATGAGTTCGTCCGTCCCGGTCACGGTCTTGAGCACCGCGCGCTGGGATTCTTCCGCAAGCAGGGCTACTTGCTTGGAGCCCGCCACCTTTCGCAGCCAGTCCGCCTCAGTACTGATGTCGAACGGTTCGGTGATGTAGGTGAGGTTCTTCTTGCCGCTGACGTCGCCCCTGCGAGGCAGCCCCTGCTTCTCCGCCTCTACAACGAAGGGCAAGATGGTGGGTTTCGGGAGGTTCTTTCGCGCGGCGATCGCTTGCACGGTGAGGTGGCCGAAACCGAACACGACGGAGATTTCCGGATCCGAGTAGGCCTGATCCAATTGCCGCTGAACGCCGTCGATCGTCCAATCGCCCTCCGTATCGAGGTCGACGAAGACGACGTCGAAGCGGTCGGAGAGCTGTGTCTTGATCTCGTGAGAGAGGTCGACGGTGACGGCGTCGAAGACCGGTGATGGGCCATCGTAGACGGCGGTCACTTTCACCATGGGCTTGGCGGCCTGCGCGCCGAGGACTGCAGGGGCTAGGAGCAGAGCGATGATCGACAGGCACAATAAGCGCATAGCGCGCCGAGCATAGTCGACGACTGCATGATTCCCTAGGCCGCAATTGGGAAATTCCGACCATCCGACCGAGCCTGCCGTGGTACTTTGACCTTGGCATCGGAGGCCGACCTTCCTATGCTGCCGCGTTTCAACAAGACCCTGAGAATTGCCTTGAAGATGGAGCTGTCCATGCCCCGAAGAACGCTCGCTCGTGGCCTCCTCTGGTTGCCACTCGCGCTCGCGCTGGCCTCGTCTGTATCCTGTGACAAAGAGGAGCCGGTCCGAGTCGAGCCCCCGCCGCGACCGATCAAGATCTACAGGCTGTCGGGGCAACTAGGCAGCACGCGGCCCGACTATCCCGGGCGCATCAAGAGCAAGAAGGTCGTGGAGCTCGCCTTCGAGGTCGACGGTCACATCATCGATTGGAAAGTCGAAGAGGGACAGATCGTCAAGAAGGGACAGATCCTCTCGCGGCTCGATCCTCGAGACTATCAGGCTCAGGCCGAAGCGTCGCGCGCCCGTCTGCGACTCGCGGAAGCCGAGTACCGCCGCGAGAGCAAGCTCTTCGCTTCCGGGTCTGGGACGCAACGGGATCTCGACGTGGCCATTCGCTCCCGCGATGTCAGCAGGGCGGAGCTAAGGATCGCACAGAAGGCCTTGGAAGAAACCAAGTTGCGCGCAGTGCTTGACGGCGTGATCGCGCGCAAGCTCGTTACCGATTTTCGCAACGTTTCGGCGCGAGAGCCTGTTCTTCTGCTGCAGGACGAATCGGTGATGGAGGTCGTAGTCGATATCCCCGAACGCGATCTCGCCGGGAAGCGATCGAACGCTGAACGCGACCTTGTAAAATGGAACGAGAAGGCCAAACCGGTGGTGGAGCTCTCCGCGGTGCCTGGTCAGCAGTTTCCAGTTAAGCTCTCTGAACTTGCCACAGCGGCTGATCCGAATACGCGCACCTATCGCGCGACATTCACGATGGAGAAGCCCGATAGCGTGGGCGTCCTTTCAGGAATGACCGCCAAGCTGATTCTGACCGGCTTACTGACGACGGCGGCGGACGAACAATTGGTGCCGTCGCGAGCGGTCGTAGCGGATGCCGACGACGAGCCATTCGTTTGGCTGGTCGATGAGGAGTCGATGAGCGTGACGAAGCGACCGGTCACGGTTGGGAAGATCACCGGGGACCGCATTGTCGTTGCCGAAGGCCTCGATGGTGGCGAGTCCATCGCGATGAGCGGAGTACACCTGCTCACCGAGGGGCGCGTCGTGACCGAAATGGAGAAATCCGACGAGACGCGGCAATGAGCCTGACCGACTTCGCGCTCAGAAACAGAACGCTCGTGACCGTCCTGACGGTGGCGACTCTCTACGCCGGCATGCAGTCGTTCAACGGCTTGCCCCGCCTCGAGGACCCTGAGTTCACCATCAAGGAAGCGTTGGTCATCACCAACTACCCGGGTGCCACCGCCTACGAGGTCGAAGAGGAGGTGAGTGATGAACTCGAACTTGCCATCCAAAAGCTAGGCAAGATCAAGAAAATCGAGTCGCGAAACATTCCGGGAAAGTCGACGATCACTGTCGAGATGCGGTCGACTGTCTCCAGCGCCGAGTTGCCGCAAGTCTGGGATGAGCTCCGCCGCAAAGTTGGTGATGCGCAGGCGAATCTACCGCCGGGCGCGGGGCCATCTCTCGTGGTCGACGACTATTCGGACGTCTACGGGGTCTTCTTGGCGCTCCATGGAGACGACTACAGCTATCGTGAACTCTACGACTACGTGAAGCTTCTTCGCCGTGAGTTGGTGCTGGTAAACGGTGTCGCGAAGGTCGAGTTGTTCGGCGTCGTGCCGGAGGTCGTCTATGTGGAATTCGATCGAGAGCGTGTGGCTCAGATCGGAATATCGAGTGACGACATTGGCAAGCAGCTCGTTGCTGAAGGCATCGTGGCCAACGCCGGCAGGGTCAGCGTCGGCGATGAATACCTCAAGCTTCAGCCCGACTCGCTGATTCACAACTCCCAAGAGCTCGGAGACATCCTCATCAGCAAGGGCGACCAGTCTCAGGTACGTCTGCGGGATATTGCCGACATCAGGCGAGGGTACCAAGAGCCCGCGACCAACAAGCTTCACATGAACGGCCACCGGGCGATCGGAATCGGCGTCTCGACCGAGCAAGGCGGCAACGTCGTCAGCATGGGGGAGGGCATCAAGAGCCGCTTGCAGGAGCTGGAGTCCCTGACGCCACTCGGCATGGAGCTCGAGGTCATCTACATGCAGTCGGACATGGTGACGACGGCGATCGACGCGTTCGTCGTGAACTTGATCGAGGCCGTGGTCATCGTGATAGCGGTGCTCTTGCTCTTCATGGGCCTTCGAAGCGGTCTGATCATCGGCTTCGTTCTCGTGCTCACGATCGCCGGCACGTTCATCTTCATGGGGCCGGCGGGTGTCGCGCTCGAGCGCATTTCGCTCGGCGCCCTGATTATCGCGTTAGGCATGCTCGTCGACAACGCGATCGTGATCATCGATGGCATGTTGGTGCGCATCAATAGCGGCATGGATGCAGAGAAAGCCGCGCGTGAGGTCACCAAACAGACATCGACGCCGCTACTCGGTGCGACGGCCGTCGCGATCATCGCGTTTGCTGCGATCGGGCTGTCTCCGGATAGCACGGGCGAGTTTTGCCGTTCGCTCTTCATCGTGATCGGTATCTCATTGTCCCTCAGTTGGGTGACCGCGATGACGATCACTCCTTTGCTCGGTATCTGGTTCATCAAGCCCCCGGCACCTAGCAAGGACGGTGCGAACGACCAGAAAGATCCGTACGGCAACCCCTTCTACCGTGGCTACAAGGCCTTGCTTACGGTTTGCATTCGATTTCGTTGGGTGACGGTCGCCGTCGTTCTGCTCGTATTCGGTGCGTCATTGTATGGCTTCCAGTTTACCGGCAAGACCTTCTTCCCGGCTTCGACAACCCCCAAGTTTCGTGTCGATGTGTTCTGGCCACTGGGCACACAGATTGACGACACCGAGGAGAGGGCCGCTGTACTCGAGAAAGAGCTCGCCAAGATGGAGGGCGTCACGGCCGTGGCGACCGCGATCGGCCAGGGACCGACTCGTTTCATTCTCACCTTCACGCCAGAGAAGGCGCACAGCGGGTACGCGCAGTTTCTCGTCGACATCGAGGACTACAACACCCTCGCAGCGGATATCGAGAAGGCTGAGAAGCTGATCCAAGAGGCGGCGCCCGACGCCATCGCGTTCGGTCGGAGCTTCGACTTGGGCCCGAGCAAGCCTGGCAAGATCGAAGCTCGTCTCGTGGGTCCGGACCCGAACGTGCTCAGAGATCTAGAGCAGCAAACGCTCGCGATTTTCAAAGCCGACTACGATACCAAAGGCTCTCGCGGTCGGTGGTACGAGCGCGTCAAAGTCATTCACCCGAAACTCTCCGACGAGCAGGCGGATGCGCACGGCATCACCACTCGAATGGCGGCCGAAGCGATTCAGGCGGGCTTTGAAGGTAAGCCGACAGGGGTCTATCGAGAGCAGGACGAGGTGATCCCCGTGCTCTTCCGAGCGCCCGCGCCCGAGCGGCTGACGGTGGACAGTTTGCGGCAGATTCCGATCTGGAGTCCGGTGGCGCAACGCTACATTCCCCTCGCGAACGTGGTTACAGGCCTCGAGACGACTTGGGCGGACGAGGTCGTCGAGCGTCGCAATCGAAAACGCACACTCACGGTGGTGACGGATCCGGACAAGGGTTCGTCCCCCGCTTTGCTCGGGCGGCTACGACCCCAAGTCGAAGGGCTAGCGTTCCCCCCGGGCTATCACGTGGAATGGGGAGGGGAGTACGAGAGCACCGTCGACGCACAGACGGCGTTGTTCAAGCCGATCCCCCTCTTCGTCGGCATCATGGTCTTGATCGTGATCGCACTGTTCAATGCGATTCGCCAACCATTGGTGATTTGGTTGACCGTGCCTTTGGCCATCATCGGAGTGACCGCCGGGCTTCTGCTCACCGATCAGCCGTTTGGCTTCATGGCACTCCTCGGCTTCCTGAGTTTGTCCGGCATGCTGATCAAGAACGCCATCGTCCTCGTCGATGAGATCGATCTTCAGATCGCCAACGGGAAGCCGACGTACGATGCGATCATCGATAGCGGTGTGAGTCGTCTTCGTCCGGTAGCCATGGCGGCGTTGACGACCATCCTCGGCATGATCCCTTTGTTCACCGATGCGTTCTACATCGCCATGGCTGTCACTATCGTTGGCGGTTTGGCAGTGGCTACGGTCCTCA
>CAYZDM010000207.1:0-5820 GCA_964476875.1 uncultured Sandaracinaceae bacterium
GGCATGGGCGGCTCCGGCGGCATAGGCGGTTCCGGTGGCATGGGCGGCTCCGGCGCAGTGGGCGGCACCGGCGGCATAGGCGGTTCCGGTGGCATGGGCGGCTCTGGTGGCATGGGCGGTTCTGGCGGCATGGGCGGCATGGGCGGCACCGGTGGTGTTGGCGGCTCCGGGGGCATGGGCGGCTCTGGTGGCATGGGCGGCTCTGGTGGCATGGGCGGCACCGGCGGCATGATCGACATGTGCATGGGCGTCGATTGTGATGATGGGGACGACTGCACCATCGATGACTGCAATCCCTCCGACGGCATATGCTTCTACGTCGACGAATCAGACGGCACGGCCTGTGACGCGATGGGCGAGCTCGGAACCTGCACGGCCGGTGCGTGCGTTGCTGACTGCTCGCCCGTGTCGGGCTTCGACGTGATGCTTCCGACGGAGCCCACCACAATCGTGGTTTCCGAGTACGTGGATGCTGTCAACGGATTCGAGATTCGAGCGGCTACCCGCGACGTGTCGATCGGCTTCTTCGGCTTCGGGGCGAACGCCGCCGCAAGCAAGTCGGCGATGGACGTGGGCTCGACGATTGGTGACTCCCTCATCATCGAGTTCTTCGACGAGAACGGAGCGCCGAGCACGGCTTCGAACGTAGGTTTGACGCTGAACAGTGCGGGCGTCGCGGGTAACGTAGAGGTGAGTGTGGACGACGGTGCTCCGGTCACAGAGGCGGCGGTGCCCGGGTCCACTATCCCGATCGCCTTGTCTGGGGCGCACAAGATCCAGATCAGCGCGCCCGTCGGCGACACGACACGGATCTACTGGGAGGCACTCTCCTACGACCACGACTGCCTCTGAGTTCGCACCTAGCGAATCAGATGCACCGAGGCTTGGCGGTAGCCCGCGTGCGGGCTATCGTCCGGCATTCGTCGTGAAGGGCTTGAGCGCTGTCAATCTCCTCCTGAAGGGAGTCCCGCCTAGGCGGCCGCCAATCCTGCTCATCGGGCATGGGCGGAGCGGCACGAGTTGGATGGCGAACACGCTCGCGAAGTCTCCTGAACTCGTCTACTACAACGAACCCTGCAATCCGGATCGTTGGCCCGACGCGGACTTCGCCAGATGGTTCGTGCACGCCGAGGCTGGCACGGAATGTCCATACCTCGAGCGCGCGTACACGGGCGCGGTCCGCGGGTTGATGGTTCCCGGCCGTGCTTGGGTTCGGTCTGACCTCGCTCGGCGTGTCTTCCGCAATCCGCGGGTGCTCGTCAAGGGCGTGGCTTCGGTCATGGCGTCAGCTTGGTTGCAGGAGAAATACGACGCCCGAATGGTGTCGGTCTATCGGCATCCCTGCGCGGTCGCGCTCTCCGAGTACGAGCGAGACATCGATGCAGCCGCTTCGAGAACTGCGGTGCTAGACAGCCCGACGATGTGGAGCGGACGATATGCGTCCTTTCGAACGAATCTCGAGGTGGCCGCCAAGCCGTTCGAGATCTACGGCGCACTGTGGGGACTGCGAAACCGCGTGATGCTTGATGCGCAGGAGGAGGCGGGTGATTGGGTGAGCCTCCACTATGAAGATCTGGCGCGTGACCCGCTCGGCGGCTTTGAGCGACTCTTCTCGGAGCTCGACATCGCGTGGACAGACGAGCTCCGTGAGTTCGTGTCCGCGACGACCACCACGCACGAAGACGGCTACTATGCGACCTCCCGCGTGTCATCGAAGCGAATCGGTCGGTGGAAAGCCGAGCTCACGCCCGAGCAAGTCGAGCAAACGCTAGCGGCGGCTGAGCCGTTTGGCGTTCCGTTTTCGGAGTAGCACAGCGAGCACGCCGCTCAGCAGGAGCAACGCGCCCGGTGCGTCATCCCCGGTCCATCCGATGGTGCAACCGCCTGAGCCGTTCGAGGGGGCGCCACTCACTCCGGTACCACCGCTCCCTAGGCTCCCGGCTGTTCCGCCCGTTCCCGGCGTCCCGCCAGAGCCACCTGTGCCCGGCGAATCGCTCGCTTTGGTCACGCGCAACGCGGGGTCTCCCAGCAGGTGGTAGATCTCGATCATGTCCCGGCCGAACTCCAGGTCGGCGACGACGGGGAACGTGCGATCGATCATCGGGCCAATCCGGGTCTCGCTCCCGGAGCTCAACTCGGCCACGAATTGGCGCGCGAGCAGTGCGGCCTGCTCGTGGATCGACACACCCGACGGGCCCCAGACGGCGATCGCGCCCTGATCGTCGATCAGCAGCGCCTCTCCAAGTGAGACAGAACCGGGAATCGCGAATCGCGACGCCACGCAGGTCATGGCGGCGAACACTGGCTGCGCGCCGTCGACGACCATCGTCTCGAGGTCCTCCACGCCGAGGAGGGTTTCGCGGAGCCCAAGGGCGGTCACTCCTGCGTGCCCCAGATAGTTGACGAGTCGCGGGCCTTTTCGGACCTCGTCGAAAAAGAGCGCACGGGTCGACTCCGCATCACCAAGTTCGGAGCGATAGACAGCAGTGACGTCCCAATCATTCGGGAGCGCATTGCTGATGTCGTCGTTCGATGCCCCGAAGTCGCCCCGTGGCGTGGTCGCGTCTGCAAAGAGAATAACCTCGTTGCGGAAGGAATCGACCGAGCTTTCGTAAGTGATGATCTGCTCGACGATGGCGCTCATCTGTTGGGCGGAGGTCGCTGGGAGACGGCCGATCGACACGTCCGGCATGCCGTCGTCCCCAACGAAGTCCGCGTACTTCGTGTCCGAAGAAAGGATGCCAGCGTTGGTGAAGGCCATGATCGGTGGAAGGAGGTTGCCGCCGTCGCCACGTATGTCGCGGTAGTCGAAGGAGCCCTTGCCTGCGAGCACGACAAACTCAGGAGCGGTCGCCCAGTGCTCGTTCGCGTAGCCCAAGAAGGCGCGGATGGCATTTGGGTCCGGCGTGCCAAACGCGAACTCGTCGTAGATGTCTTGAAGCTCGACCACCTTGGACACCAAGCCGTCTGCGGTGCGGTAGTCCGCGAGCGTCTGCGCTTCGTCCAAGAGTACCGGTGGGGCGATGATCAGATAGTCGGCTGCGTTCGTTTCGTCGCGGAGCCGCGAGAGGATATCGTTCCAAATCGAGCTTGGGGTTCGTGTTTGCCCAGTCGTGAGGGCAAAGTATTCATGCCCCGACTCGACAGCGAGCTGCGCTCCGGTCGGAGTCGTGATGGCATCGGTGACTCTCACCGGGCGGAGAGGGTCGGTGACGTCGAGAAGCTGAAGGTCATCACCGGTGAGCCCCGCAACTTCCAGCGATGCTGCCTGTCGCGCCCCAAATAGGAGAGTCGCTGCCGAGGTCGCGTATTCGCGTGCATATGTCAGGTCCGCGGAGTCGAGGTACAGCGTGCTCTCACTCGGGTCGTTGGCTTCGACGGTGAGCGTGTTCACGCCTTCACGGAGCACCGCCCCTGTAACTGCGAAGCTCGCATGATGACGCACGACGCCTTCGAACTGCATGGTGCCGAGAATCGTGTCGTTGAGGCGCACGCTGACCGAATGCGCTTCGTCCGAGATGCCGTGTAGGTCGACACGAAGCGTTCCGTCTCCGGCAACCGCTTCGAGGTCGAATGTGACAGCTGCCGACGCAGGCAACGAGGGCGCGCCCGAGATCAGCTGCCAGAACCAGTAGTCGTCGTCCGGGTCCTGCGCGACGAGCACTCCTGGGATCTCGTCTTCTTCGAGGTGCAGGCGGGCGTCGTAGTCGAGCCCCTCGGTGATCGTGCCCAGGGCGGCGGTCTGCGCCTCCATGGTGACGCCCGATTCGAGAGACAGTCGGTAGATTCGCTCGCGTGTGTAGAGGCTCTCGCGTTCAACACCGTAGAACATGAGCGCGGACGCGTCAGCGGTAGCAGTCCAGGCGACAGTCTGACCCCCCTCAGTCAGCAGCAACTCGCCAGCCTGAATACGGTCACGCGCGTCTGCCTCTTCGATTCCGAGACGAGCCGCGACCTCGGCGGCACGGACCTCGTACACGCCGGTGTCCTCGACGCCTAGATAGATCGCGACGGCCTCCCCAGCGCGTTGTCTCTCTGCGCTAAGCGCTTTTAACCCGTGCCCGAGCGGGGTGCTGGGATGTGCCCGCCGGGCGTATCCGGCTTCCCCTTCGAGGAGGCTTTCGCCTCCCGTGCTCGGTACTGCCTCGAACGGCCCGTGGGTTGACCGGGCTCCATGGACGTCGACTTCGACGAGCAGGTATCGCTGCGCTTCGTTCGGATCAGCGTCCACGTCGCGGAAGTCGTACACGCCACCCTGGGGCGCATCGAGCAATCCTGGGAGCATCCCCTCGTGCAGCGGTGCCCATTCACCGTTGTGCTCCCGCGACAGATAGAATCCAACTGTCCCGGTCTCCGAGGACGTGACCCATCGGACGATGAGAGAGCCGTCTTCATCGAACGCCGTGACCGAACTGACGGTGGCGTGGGTTAGGAGCTCACAGCTGAAGTCCGTGGTGGTGAAGTTCAGGCAGACGTCAGTTCCCGAGTTGCCGAACACGGAGTTGGTGCCCGTTCCGCCGTCGAGTCGATCGTTGTCGGCGTCGCCACTGAGTGTGTCGTCGCCGTCATCGCCGTTGACGATATCGGGACCGTCACCCCCGTTGAGCGTGTCGTTATCCGCGCCGCCACTGATGAAGTCGGTTCCGGGACCACCATTGGCGGTGTCGTTGCCAACTCCTCCATTGATGGTGTCCTCTCCATCGCCGCCGTCCAGCTGCGGGTCGTCTCCGCCTTCTCCGTTCAGAACATCGTCTCCGTCGTTGCCACGAAGCGTATCCGCTCCGTCGCCGCCGAAGAGTTGGTCGTTCTCGCTCCCCCCAGTGAGATCGTCGTCGCCGCCATCGCCACGTAGGATATCTGCGCCGGCCCCGCCCGTGAGCGTATCGGCCTCCGCGCCACCCTCTAGCTCGTCGTCGCCGGCGCCGCCTGAGAGGGTATCGATGCCATTGCCACCGAAAACCTGGTCGTTGCCGTTGTCGCCCGTAAGCGAGTCGTCCCCGTCGCCTCCCACGAGCGTGTCGGCTCCCTCCCCACCATTGATGGCGTCGTTGTCCGCGCCTCCGTCGATTGTATCGTCGCCGTCCAAGCCAAATAGTTGATCGTTTCCGGCGTTCCCGAAAATCGTGTCGTTGTCCGCGTCTCCGAAGATCCAGTCGTCGCCAGGACCTGCGGTGATCTGGTCGTCGCCGTCGTCTCCGAAGACCCAGTCGGCTCCACTGCCAACGTTGATGACGTCGTTGCCGCCTCCACCGCAGACGCAATCATTGCCGCCCAGGACGTCGAAGATGATGTCCGAAGATGCGGAGCCGATGTAGCAATCATTGAGGGCGGTTCCGGGTCCGCAGAAGCCACCAGTGCAGACGATGGTGTTCTGGCAACCAACCACCCCGTTGCAGATCGCTTCGGTGCACTGGGCGCTCGACTGGCTGGGCGCCAAGCACGCCGCCACCACAACCAACGAAGCCAGCCACCTCAATCCCCCACGCGCGTTCATCGCCTCCCCACCTCCAAGATGCGGCGGATGATGCCATCTTCTCTCGCCGTCGTCACGACGATCAGAGGACATGGAAGCGCAATTGCTGATGTTTTTCGGCTCGATATCGTGGATGCACCGCGGGAACCTCGCCAGGCACGGCTGGCAGGTTTAGGATCCCTGAATGACTCGGCCGGCTCGCCGGAAATGGCTCACGATCCCGACCCGCATCGTGCTGGGGTACATCGTGGTGCTTGTCGCCTTTGGCGTCGTGGGTGGGCTGAGCTTTTTGCAGCACCACCGGACTTCAGAGACGCTGGGGCTGCTCGAGGAGGGCTATCTACCTC
>CAYZDM010000208.1:0-5816 GCA_964476875.1 uncultured Sandaracinaceae bacterium
ACTGTGAAAGGGAATCACCGCCTCACGCAGGCCAATCCCCACGAGCAGAAGCACGAGTCCAGCGGCGACGTTGTCCTGAACGAGTAGAACAGCGCCTAGGCCGAACGCTACGGCGCTCGGTAGTTGGTAGATCGCAAAGAGCTTCGCGATCTGTGGGGCTTGTTTGAGATCCTTGAGTTCGACCCACGTGATCAGCGCCGAGGCGCCCCACAAGACCGCGAGCCCGATCGGGTGCCGAACGGAGAGGAAGAGCAAAGCGATGGAGATCAGTAGCAAGATTCTCCGAAACGTTCTCGGACGAGTCTCACTGATGGGACTGAGCGCGATCGCCGTGAAGCCCATGAGGCAGGTGATCAGTGAGAAAGCCGGGACCCAAGGATGCGGATCCGGCATGGACAACGAGTCGGCCAGCCATCGAAGGTTCGGCAACTCGAACGCGTGCCAAGCGAGTTGGACGAGGGCAATCACACCGGCAAGGACCATGGCGTAGCTAGAGCGGTGGCGGGCAGTTCGTGACGAGTTCGAGCGCCCAACGAACCATGACGCCGGAACGAGCAAGAAAAGCTGTAGAGCTGCAAACGCGATCATCATCGGAGTGCTTCGTCGCGGAGGCGGCGCCTTTTCTGTACCGAGCTAGGTTTGGTGAGATAGTCGACCCAGGCGCGATCCAACTGGTCGATGCGTGAGATAAACCGGAGTGCGGGGGCCACGACCCGATCCTGCAGGAGCGCGTCGAAGCCACCGCGTTCGAGGGCAACACGATAGAGCCACGGCTGCAGAGCGCTCGGCACGAGGCGTTCGAGGTGGCCGCCTGTCCGAGGCAGTTGTCGTCCCATCGCCTGTTCGAGATGATGGTGGTCGTGGAGCAGGCTCGGGGAGCGCAGAATCTGAAGGGTGCGAATCGCCGCATGACCTACGATGTGAGCCACGGCCAAGTAGCGGAGGCCGAGACCGATTTCGACGTAGATGAGGCCGACTTGGGTCATCGAGGCGTACGCGAGAGCGCTCTTGATATCCGACTGCGTTCGTCCGACGAAGGTAGCGTGCAGTGCGGTGAGGGCGCCGACCGTGATGACTGCGCCCGCCGCAAGGCCCGACGCCTGCAGGACCGATTCGGCTCGAAGCAGAAGGTACGGTCCTAGATGGATCGACAGCGCGCCATAGAACACCGCGCTCGATGGCGTGGGTCCTTCCATCGCACGTGGCAGCCAGCCGGATAGCGGCAGTTGGGCCGCTTTTCCCATCGATGCCCAGAGGAGCAACAGTCCGACGATGGTTGCTCCTGCCCACGTGGGCGGAACGACGAAGCCCGCCCACGGACCGTTCATCGAGGGTCCGACTTCGGAGGTCCCGACCATGAAGTGCAGTGCAACGGCTGCGGCTAGCAAGCCGACATCGCAAAGACGATAGGTCACGAAAGCGCGTAGACCGTGCTCGACCGGTCCGCGCCGCTCATGAAAGAAAGCGATCAGGAGTGCGGAGGTCAAACCGACCAGCTCCCATCCGAGGAACACGAGATCCAAGCTGCCCGCGAGTACGACGAACTCGACAGCGGCCCCAAAAATCGCGAGAAGCAAATAGAACCTCGCGAAGCCGGGCTCTCGATGGAGGTAGCGCCTCGAGAACGCCGTCACGAGCCCGAGTAAGACAGCCGAGAACATCGCGAACGGGATCGACAGACGATCCGCGATAAGGTTCCAGTCGAACGAATAGTGTCCCACCGAGAACCAGCTTCCAAGCGGTACGCGAATCTCGGTGACGTCGGACGCGATCAACCAGGCGGCAGCGATTGCACAGGCAGACATCGAGGCCGAAAATCCAAAGCCAACGATCCCCACGGTCGTTCGTTCGCTCCAGGGGCCATAGATCCAGGCGCGCAGTCCGAGGAACAAGACCGCCAGGGCTGGGAAGCCGACGATCGCAAGTACAATCCAACCGATGACGGGTTCCATCACGCTCTCCGCTTCGCGATCAGTCCGGCCTTCACGTGCGCGGGGCCCAGGTGGCCGCGCCTTCCGTAGTAGAAGTCCATCGAACGATTCACGACCGCAATGGCCGGGTTCTCGGTTGCATAGGGACGGAAGCGCCCGTTCTCGTAGACGGCCATGGCGTCGCCATCCGGGTCCCAGGCAACCAGTTGGATCCACGCGTTGTTCACGAGGTTCGCTAGCCCAGCCTCTTGGGCGAGCACGCGTTCCAGCATCTCGGTTGTCGCTTCGACGATGGTGAGCAATCGGACCGGTTCGTGAATCTCGACCATCTGCCAAGGAAGCCCCGTCCTCAGGTCCGATGCATGTCCATCCATCACGCCGACGAGTCCCACGATGTTGTGTGGGAGCTTGGTCCCGGAACCGTAGCCGGTGGGGTCGACGAAACTGAAGTAATATTCGAGATTGATGCCGGCACCGACGGGTCCGACCGATCGAAGCAAGCCCGCCAGAATCGCACCCGCTGGGTCCTGCGTCGGATCGTAGGAAACCAGAAACGCCCGCCGATCGAGAAACAGTCCGCGGGTTCGTCCCCTCCGGCCGACGATGCAAACGGCGTTCGTGGCGTGCCCATACTCTGGCCTCGGTTGGGCGAGATCGTAGGCATGCGCTTCCGCGTGGAGGAGCGCGGATTCGGGATCGAGATCCATCGACGCCGATTCGAAGCGGCGGCATCGTTCGTGCGCGTCCAACCGGCACGCGTCGGTGAAAGCGTCCTTTACGTCAGCTAGCGCGTCGACCAGCTGCGCCGGAAGCAGATCCTCGTCGTAGTATGACATCGAATCATCGCAGGTGTTGTGGTAGGCGCCCATGAACCAGGTTGACTCGGGTATGACCAAGTTTGATGCTCGGAGACGCGCTCGAACGCGTGCATCGTTGGCCATCTGAGCGAACGCGCGGGCGTTCGGTCCCCCTCGACCCCCCCCGGTTGCGCCGCAGTCGTGCGCGGCCTCGTGCGGGTTGTTGAGGCTGGAGGAACCATGACCGACGATCAGGACGATCGAGCACAGGTTCCCCTCCATCCCCGTCGTGGCGATGACGCTGCCTACGATCTCAGCCATCTCGTCGACGGTGTACCCGGCGGCAAGGCCATCCGAGCGCGATTCACCCGTTCTTTCGAGGTGGAGGCGGGTCGGAGGAATCGGCGCCGTCCTGTGCAGTGCCCAGTGGGCGAGCCGTTCGGTGCTACGCGGAAAAAGGGTCCTTCCAAGGAGTGGAATCACGGCGAGAAAGCCGAACAAAGCCGACAACAATCCACCACGCGTGAGCATCTTGCTGCCAAGCCCGATCGAATGGGTCACCTGGCCTTGGCGTCGGCGCTTGCCTGCAAACGCAACTGCTTCGCTTTCTTCGAGCGCGCGTTCGTGGACGTAGTGGCTCGGGCGCACGGCTACCGGGCATAGCGGCCTCGGTCGAATGTCCTCGATTCCCTGATACGCCATCGCAATGCCGAAGAAGCCCGCATATCCGAACGTCTCGATGTCCGAACGCAGCTCTTCGAGGTGCCTGCGAAGCGATTCCTCGCGGTCGTCGATGCAAAAGACGGCTTGATAGCGTGCGCCCATTGCTGGTGCGCCTCCCAATCGGCAGTGGCCCGTGAGACCGTCGAGAACACCGATGCGATGCCTTCGCTCGTAGGCGAGGTGCAAGAGCCTCCGCCGCTCGTTGGAATCGAACACGTGCACCTCTGCAAGCCAGCACTTTGCCTCCACGGAACTCGTCACCTCCGCGGGGCCCACTCCGGCTAGCTGGGCTGCAATGAAGCCCTCGTAGACGAGCTCCAGGTCCAACTCTCGTGTCTTCTCGCGCCTGGCGATCTGTGAGTTGGGGTCTCCGAGGCGAACCGAGTCGTCAGCTTGGTTCCTAAGCTCGAACTTCGCCGCATGAAGATCGAGTGTTAGTTGAAGGGCCAGATAGTCCATGAGCCTAGCGGGGATTGGGTCGACCGGCGCTGTGTCAGGACGCTCTTCCAGCTGTCGAATCATGCCCGCCCAACCTCGCAAGGACAGCAGCGTCTCCTCGATGTACCGCTCCCATTGCCCCCTCGGAACCCCGAGATCCTCGAGCGCGCCATGCACGGTCCGCGTCGCGTCCCATCCGTTCCTCTGCTGACGCCTCAACTCCTTTGAAAGACCCCGCATCCAAGGGTCGAGCGGTCCCGAGCCCACGCCATAGAGAGAGCGAAATGCTTCGAGCAACCCGTGCTCCCGGCCCGGCATGTGCCAGTAGGCGATTCCCTGATCGACGAATGCTGCGCAGAATCGGATGAGGAGAGGGTGGACCAGCCGGTCCGTGTCCACGCCATGTGCGTCGAGTATCTGGTCCCGTAGTCGTACGCCGACGCTCGGACGGGAAACCAGCGGTGCGACTGCGAGGAGCGATCTCCACAAATGCTCGAGTGCCTGCTCCTCGCGGGCCCTTGGGGTCATGGGTGCCAGGTCGACCGAAATTCGTTCCGCGGATTGCAAGATTGCGGCGCGCGCGGGTCCAGGAGCGCGTCCGTGGAACCGAAACAAGGTCCCCGTCTCCTCGAGCATCCAATGTAGAGCAGCCCCTTTCGGGATCTCGAAGAGGTGTCGGAGTCGGAGCGCGCGGAACTCCTGGCGGGTCGGTCCTCCAGGAATGACCGCGGCATCGGGGCGGCAATCCGGACGATCGAGCACAGCATCGATGTCAGACGCTCGGATTCTCGCGCTCTCTAAACACTGAGCGAACGCACGCTCCGATTGGTAAGGCTGCGTTCCGAGTCGCGCCGCCGCGTCCACGACGGCCTTCTCGAAGTGGAGATGCTCAAATGCGTGGAGGGTGTTGTGATGCACGAACATGTGGAGTGGCGACTGCTTTGGAAGCAAATGCGCCGCGTGGTCCAGCATCTCTTCGAGCCCGAGGTGCGCCTCCGGTTCTGTCGGAGCGCTCGTTGAAAGCCGAAGGAGGTCGGTCGTCACAGAAGTCACAAGGCGGCCTTCCGACGCGTCGAATGCGGGTGGGGCGAGTGCGGAGTCAGCTCATCGATGCCCAGAATGTCGAGCTCCGCATCCGGCCACTCGTTTGACAGGCCTTCTATCCGGCTCAAGAAGGTGTGGTCGACGATTACGACATCCCTCAAGTCGATCACGACGCGACGAAATGCTGGGTCGAGATCAGCGAGAGCCTTGCGCACGGCAAGAAGACTCGTGAATGCCGCCGTGCCATGCAGCGTCAGCCGCAACTCATCTCCTTCTTCAGTCCGTTCGACCCGCGTTCGGAAGAGCTGCCTGAAAGTCGCCCCGCGCGCTCGGTGCAAGATCAGCTTGAGAATGAGGCCGGCCGCAACGCCAATCAGGAGATCCGTCGCGAGCGTGACGACGAGCGTCGTGACGAAGAGTGCGAGCTGATCCACGCCGATGTGTTTGATGTGCGCGAGCTCCCGGGGCGATGCGAGCTTGGCGCCCGTATACACCAGCATTGCCGCGAGCGCGGCGAGAGGAATCTCACTCAATAATCCTGGAGCCAGCGCTACGAATCCCAGCAGGAAGGCGCCGTGAAAGAAGTTGGCCCATCGGGACTGGGCGCCCGCGTCGACATTGGCCTTGCTGCGCACGATCTCGGAGATCATTGGTAGCCCACCCACGAGAGCAGAGCCGAGGTTGCCGAGCGAGAGCGCAAACAGATCACGATTGAGGTTCGAGGGACGTTTCTCGGGATCCATCAGGTCGACAGCAAGCACGCTCAGGGTCGATTCAATCGTGCCGACCAGCGCGTACATGACGACGTACTTGAGCGACGCGGCGGTGAATACCATCGAGAAGTCGGGGAACACCATGGCGTCCAGAAGTGAGCCTGGCAGCT
>CAYZDM010000209.1:0-5809 GCA_964476875.1 uncultured Sandaracinaceae bacterium
CGACGTCGAGACCATCGAGGTCTATTCCCGCGTCTCCCCGGCTCACAAGCTTCGAGTGGTCACCGCCCTTCAAAAGCGCGGTCACATCGTGGCTATGACAGGCGACGGCGTGAACGACGCGCCGGCTCTCAAGAAGGCCGACATCGGCATCGCCATGGGGATTACCGGCACCGACGTGAGCAAGGAAGCCGCCGCGATGACCCTGATCGACGACAACTTCGCATCGATCGTGGCGGCGGTGGAAGAAGGGCGCGGGATTTTCGAGAACATCAAGAAGTACCTGATGTACTTGCTCTCCTCGAACATCGGTGAGATCGGTCTCATGGCCGGCGCTACAATCGCGGGCTTGCCGCTGCCCTTGACCGCGGTGCAGATCCTCTATGTCAACCTGGCCACCGATGGCTTGCCGGCGCTGGCACTGGCGGTCGACCCACCCGAAGACGACCTGATGCAGCGACCACCTCGGAACGCACGCACCGGAGTATTCACCCGCCCCGTTGTCATGCTGATGACTGTCGGAGGGTTGTGGTCCACAGCGGTGAATCTCGGACTCTTCACCTGGGCCCTGCGGTCGGGCCGCGGCGTTCCCGAGGCCATGACGATGACCTTCGTGTCTCTGGTGTTGATCCAGTTCTTCAAGGCCTACAACTTCCGCTCCGACCGCCGGTCCGTCTTACATCGACCGTTCGCCAACAAGTGGTTGAACCTGGCAATTTTCTGGGAGCTGGGGCTATTGCTATTCATCGTGTCCTTTCCGCCACTGCAGGAGCCGTTCGGCACCTACGCGCTAACACAAGCGGACTGGCTGATCGCGATCGGCACATCCCTGACCATTTCGCCCGTCCTGGAGCTCGCCAAGTGGTTCGAACGGCGCGGCTGGTTCGGAAAGCTCTCCTGAAGACCCATCATCGCAGCGCGAAACTGTTACGCCCGAGCGGGGCGCCCGAACGGTGTCCACGATATGCTATGAGCGACAGTGTGAGCTTGTGGCAGGCCTGCGTGATCTTCCTGGCGAGCGCCTCGGTATTGATTTGGGCCGGCGCCGGGCTCGCAGGCTATGCAGATCAGATCGCCGAGCGCATGAAGTTGAGCCGGCTCTTCGCCGGCACCCTGATGCTGGCGTTCGCCACTTCGCTCCCTGAGCTCGTGATCGACATCACAGCGGCCAGGGCGGGAGCACCCGATCTCGCGGTCGGCGATCTGTTCGGCTCCTCGATGGCGAACATGGCCATCCTCGCGACCATCGACCTGCTCTACCGGGGAAGGGTCTGGCCTTCGGTCGAGCTTGGACACGCCCGAGTGGCCGCAGTCGCGATCGCGCTCACCTCGATTGCCGCGTTGAGTATCTTCACGCGATCCGATCTCAGGATTGGATGGGTCGGCCTCACGCCGATTCTGATCGCCGGACTCTACATCTTGTCTATCGCGTGGTTCCGCCGCATGCCGCACCTGGCGCGACCTGGCCTCGATCCCGGAATCCGTATCCAGAAACCTATCGGATGGAGCGAAGAGGCTGCCCATCGATCGTTGGCGAGCCTCTGGGGGCGTTTCGGAGCGGCGGCACTGGTGATTCTGGTCAGCGCGCCTTTCCTCACCCTCAGCGTCAAGGCCATCGCCGACGCAACCGGCATCGCTCAGACTTTCTTGGGCACGGCGATCTTGGCGGTCACCAGCTCCCTACCTGAGCTCGTCGCTTCGATCGCTTCGATTCGAATTGGGGCCTACGACATGGCGGTAGGAAATCTATTTGGAAGCAACGTCGCCAACATGAGCGTCCTCCTGTTCGCCGACATCGCCTACACGGAAGGCCCCATCTTAGCAGCGGTCGCACCGACGCAAATCCTGTCTGCACTCGGTGCCATCTTACTCATGGCAATCGCTGTGGCTGCGATCGTAGGCGGGTCGGAGACGCGCATGAGGAGGCTAGAACCTGATGCCATCGTGCTCTTGATCGTCTACGCAGCGGTGCTCACAATCGTCGCCCTCTACGCCTAGGACCATTCTGGATTCGTTGGTCTAACGCCAAAGTCGTCACGTCAGATACGGCCTGCGGCATGGTCAATCGCGTCCCCGAGACTCGCTAGCTTTCCGTACTCCTCTTCGAGGATGTCGACACCGATCAGATTATCGCAGCGGCACGCATCGAGGCTGAGCCAGGTCGAGGTCGCAAATGGCCCCCTCGCCACAATCATCCCAGCACCACAACCCTTCGAGGCACGAATCGTCGTCGAACTGGTGGTGGACGCTGGCCGACCCCGAAGGTGAGCAGGAAGTCCAGGTTTGCAACGCCCTCGCCTGAAGAGCCCACCGTCACCAGCACCGGCGAGAGACCGCATGCGTCTTCGATGTCACAAATCATGGAGTCGCCGTCCCGGTCCGCGCCGTCCGCGGCATCGGGCTCGATAGTTTCCCTTTTTTGGTAGTCCACCCAACCCGAAGACCATGCTCAGGAGTCGATGCGGTTTGGTGGACACTGTCCTGTTTTCGGGAGAAGGAGTTCCCATGCCTCGAAGACACCGGTCTGTTCTTCTTCGCACCGCCCCCCTCCTGCTGGCTGCGGTGGTTGGCATGATCGTGATCGATGGCGGCTTCGTCTATGACGATTCATCGGCTCTTCTAGAGAACCCGGTTGTGAATGGGCAGGTTCCCTTTTGGGAGGCTTTCTCGCGGGACTTCTGGGGACGCCCGGCGAGCCTCGGCTTCACCACCTGGCGACCGCTGATGCCGATACTCTGGGCTCAACTCTGGTCATGGTGGCCCGATGACCCGTTGCCCTACCGTATCCTGAGTGCCTCGTTGCACGTGCTCGCGGTCGCGGCGTGTGTGCGCTTCGTCTACCGCCTCGAGCCGTCCGAGGGTTGGGCGGCCGCGGTCGGGACTCTTTTCGCACTTCACCCGCTCAACACCGAGGCGGTCAGCGCGATCGTGGCGCAGGCAGACATTCTCTCGTTTGCTTTGGTGCTCGTGGGCTGCACGATCGCGCTAGGTCCGCGAACGCTTCGCGCCGGCTTTCTCTGCGCGCTGGTCTTCCTGTTTGCCGCGCTCGCCAAAGAGTCCGCGGTCATCTTCACGCCGCTCGCCGTGCTGCTGTTCGTCCTCCGACCCGGTGCGGGGCGAACGCGTTGGCTCGCCGCGCTGCCAGTCGGCGTCGCGGGGGTCGCGGTCATCGCGTTTCAGCTCTCCCTGCCGCGAGCGGGTGGCACCTCGATGATCGCGAGCAACCTCGCGCACCACGCGGAAGGGACGATGCGCTTGCTTCTGGGCCTCCACAACCTGGGGCAGTCCATAGCCATGACCGCCTGGCCCATGCCGATCGCGCCAAATCACGGATACGCCGCCGTGGAGCTTCATTCAGGTAGCCTCGCACCCTACGCGATTCTCGGCGGACTCCTCCTGCTGCTCGGTTTGGGCGCGGGCGCCTGGGCCATCAAGCGCGGTCGGCTGGAATGGCTTGCCGCCCTATCGTTCTTGTATGCCCCGGCGTTGCTCCAGTCGCACTGGTTCGCCCGCTTGATCACGGATCTCGCCGAACGACTTCTCTACCCGTCAATTCTCGGGTTCTCGATGCTTGTTTCGATGGCCTTGCTTCGGTTTGTGCACAAACAGGCCATGCAAGCCGCTGCCGTCGCCCTAGTTGCGTTCGCGTTCCTGCTCGGCGGCTACTCTCCGCGGCGCGCATGGACGGACGATGACGCGCTCTGGACCTACGCAGTCCGCGCCGAACCTAGGGCAGCCCGTCATCAACACAACGTCTCGAACACCTACTTCAAAGCGGGTGACTTGGATCGCGGGGCGTACCACCGGCTGATCTACACGTATCTAATCGATCGATTTCCCGAACCGGTTCAATGGGAAGTGATCGATGCAATCGAGAGCTTGCCGTTGGACGAGCGTTTCGTGGAGTTGCCGGAGGCCCTTCAGCCTGACGATCCATGCCCGCTCGTTCGCGTGTTCACTAGTAAGGCGATGCAATACCGGCCGCTCCACGAGTACGTCGTCCGACGTTGGCGGCTTCGCTACCCGCAATGCGGTTCCTGGGATATCGACTAGGATGCTGGAAGTGAAAGGTACCCGCAGGCTCTTGCTCGTCGTCGGGGTCGTGTTGCTCGCATCGCTCGTGCTCGCAATGATGAAGATCCGTCGTCGGGGCCCTTTCGCCGGTGAGCCGAGGAATGCGCCGGTGGTGATCTTCGTGGTGATGGACACCGTACGTGCCGATCGAACGTCGCTGTGCGGCTACAAGCACCCGACAACGCCGAACCTCGAGGAGCTTGTCGAGGCGGGCGCGAGCTATGTCTGTGATTCCCATTCGCCGTCCACCTGGACTCTGCCAAGCCACGCCAGTTTTTTCACGGGTGTCGGATTGGACGCGCACGGAGCGGGCGATGGCGGCGGCTCGCAGCCGATGACCTGGGGAGGCGTCACGCCGCTCGGCCCGGAGCTGCCGACGCTTGCGGCGGAGATGTCGGCGCGCGGTTATCAGACGCTTCTTCTATCTGGCAACCCAGTGGTCGCCGAGCGCATGGGGCTGACCCGCGGTTTCGACCGCATAGCCATCGGGAGAACATACGAGATGTTCCGCGATCATCGGCTGGCCGAACGCCTGAAGGGGCTCATGAGGGTCGAGCCCTTGGACCCCAGCCGACCGCTGTTCGCGTTCATCAACATCGCGGATGCCCACTCCCCGTGGAGCGAGGTGCCAGAGGGGGTGGGTTTTCTGCCTCCACTAAGCGCGATGGAGGTGAACCTGGGGCGAAGGCGGTTTGAATCGGGAGAGATGCACGGCGAGGAAGCAGAGCGATACCTCGCTCACCTTTCGGACGTGTATGACTATGCGGTCTTGCGAGCCGACCGATCCTTGGCCCTCATCCTCGACGTGTTGAGGGGCAAGGGCTGGTTGGATCAGAGCTACCGCTTGGTCATCACCTCGGATCACGGCGAGTACCTCGGCGAACACCAGATGATCGAACACGGTCGGGAGCATTTGTACGAGCCGGTCACACGAGTGCCATTGCTCTACTTCAGCACGGACGGTGAGCTAGCTCTTCCAGAGGGTGTGGCCTCCATCGTCGTCCATTCGCTCGTGCGGGACGGGATCTTGCCCAATCCGTTGCCGCCTTCGATCGCGAGTGCTTTTCGGAGTTATGGGCCTCCAAGGGGAGCAGGCGCGCCGTGCGCTTCCGCGCAGGCTGCACTTTGGAACGGACGAACCAAGCTCGCCGCCGATCGCGGGCGGGTCGTCCGCTTCGACTTGGGCACGGACCCCGAGGAAGTGGAGCCGCTGCAGGCGGACGATGACCCGGACGCGCCCGGGCTGCGCAAGCATTGCCGCGCCCTCGATGAAGCATACGCTTCACGGCCGACCATCGATTTGGAGTTGGACTCTGCCCTAAAAGCGCAGCTCGAAGCCCTGGGCTACGTTCAAGACGACGAGCCGGCCGCTGTTGAGCCCCCAAATACTCCCTGACCGCGACGTCGCGGTAGAGCCACCTTCCCGCGAGCAAGCTGACTTCCGAAAACCTCCGAAAGGGAGGAAGCGCGTGTGGCTGATCGCGCCGGACCGGCTCGAAGCGCGCCTGACACTTACAGAAGGGGACCTTCAACGATGCACGCCTGAGAACGATGCACGCCTGAGAAGGACGCCGACAGTGTCGCGGACCTGAACCCATGCGAGGTCTAGCTCGCCAGTGGGAGACACGTATTTGCCACAACGCACCAAGGGACTCCGACTGGAATCAGAATCCCTTGTTTTCCTGGTGACCCCAGCGAGAATCGAACTCGCGTTACCGGCGTGAGAGGCCGATGTCCT
>CAYZDM010000210.1:0-5764 GCA_964476875.1 uncultured Sandaracinaceae bacterium
TCATCGCCGCTTCTGAGTCGAGCATCCCCTCGTCCATGTTGATGTCGATGATGTTGGCGCCGTTTCGCACCTGCTGGAGCGCGACGGAGACCGCTTCGGGGTATTTGTCTTCGGTGATCAGTTTCCGAAACTTCGCCGACCCGGTGACGTTCGTCCGCTCTCCAACCATCAGGAAGTTGGTTTCCGGCCGGACGACCAGTGGCTCGAGCCCGCTGAGCCGCGGATAGTGGACGTCTCTCTCGGGCTTGGGGCGTGGCTTCACCTCGCGGACCGCTTCAGCGATCGCGCGAATGTGGTCCGGGGTGGTGCCGCAACAACCACCGATGATGTTGATCATTCCGTCAGCGGCGAACTCACGCAGCAGCTCGGCCATCTCTTGCGGCGTCTGGTCGTAGCCGCCAAAAGCGTTGGGGAGGCCGGCGTTGGGATAGCAATGCACGTGACAATCGGCGATCCCGGAAAGCTCCTTCAGGAACGGTCGCATCTCCTCCGCGCCGAGCGAACAGTTGATGCCAACGGCCAACGGCTGTGAGTGCTCGATGGAGATGTAGAAGGCCTCGACCGTTTGCCCCGACAAGGTGCGCCCGCTCCGGTCGACGATCGTCACCGAAATCACGATTGGCAGGCGAACGCCTTTCTCGTCGAAGACATCTTCGATGGCGCAGAGCGCCGCCTTCGCGTTGAGCGTATCGAAGATCGTTTCGACGAGCAGAAGATCGACGCCGCCGTCGATCAGACCACGCACCTGCTCGGCGTAGGCCTCACGCGCTTCGTCGAAGGTCAGTGCCCTAAACCCGGGGTCATCCACATCGGGGCTCAGGCTCAGCGTCTTGTTGAGCGGGCCGATGGCGCCGGCTACGAAGCACGGCTTGTCCGCGCGACTCGCAGTGGCCTCTTTGGCCAGGCGGGCGGCTGCCACGTTGAGGTCGTACACCACGTGTTGCAGCTCGTAGTCAGCCTGCGAGAACGAGTTCGCATTGAACGTGTTGGTCTCGATGATGTCGGCACCGGCGTCGAGGTACTCTTCGTGGATTCCGCGGATGACGTCGGGCCGAGTCAACACGAGCAGATCGTTATTGCCTTGCAAACTTCCGGGATGGTCGCGGAATCGATCGCCCCGAAAGTCTGCTTCCCCGAGCCCCGCACGCTGGATCATGGTGCCCATCGCGCCGTCGAATAAGACTATTCGTTGTTCGATCAGTTGCTTCAGCTTCTGTGTCGTCTTGTCGTCGCTCATGCGCCTCGAATTTCGCCTAAAGGAACAGCGGTAATGACCCAAAACATTAGCCTGCGCCCGTGGGACACTGCATCCAAACATGGGGCCGAACACAGTCTGCGTCCGCGGTTGGCTCCGTAATCCTGATGGGTTAAGGTAATATGCTGAGAGTGGTGCACCGGGAATGAACTCGAGCAGACTAGCTTTTGGTACCGCATGGGTTCGTTTCCTGCTGGCAGCCTGCGGGATTTGGCTCGTCCCACTGCTCTATCCACCCATGACGGAACACCGTTGGGTGTTCGTAGCCTACGCGGGTATCGCGATCGTCGAGCAGTTTCTGATCTGGCGCGACATCGCCGGCCCCTGGCGCCCGTTCTTGGGGGGCATCCTCGACATGGCGCTCCTGACCTTCATCGTTCAGCGGATCGGGTCTTCTCGCACGATGATTGTAGCGCTCTACTTCGTCGCGGGGATCGTCAACTCGCTCGTGGTGACGCCGAGGATGGGGGTTCTACTCTCTAGTATCGGTGCGGCGATGTACTCGTCGGTGGTCATCATGGAGGTGCGCGGCGTGCTGCCGTTTGCGCCCGACGGACCCATGTGGCTTCAGTCCAAGGGCCCCGACGCGGTCGAGGGTTTCTTGCAGGCGTTCCTCGTCACCATCTTGCTCATGTTTGGCACGGCCATCGTCGCTACCCTGATCGAGAAGATCAATCAGCGGGAGAACCAACTCTTGGTCGCCAACGAACGCCTGGGGGAGCTCTCACGACAGGACCCGCTAACCAAGCTCTGGAACCGGCGCCACATTCTGAGCCACATCGAACAGGGCTTGGCGTGGTTGAATCGTGGGCGGCCGATGGCGGTCATCATGATTGACCTCGACCAGTTCAAGCGCGTCAACGACAACCACGGCCATCTGGCAGGCGACCAGATGCTCCAGAGTGTCGCGGACGCGCTTCGTCGCTCGACCCGAGAGGTCGACGTCGCGGGCCGCTACGGGGGTGACGAATTCGTGATCGTGCTTCCGGACACCAACCAGGAAGAGGGACGAGTGGCAGGAAACCGCTTCGTGACCGCGATTCGTGAGGTAGGCATGAAGTTCGACTCGGCCAACCCCGTGACTGCAAGCGCCGGGCTGAGTATCGCTCGACCAGGGGACACCGTCGAAGTCGTCTTGAAACGGGCCGACGATCTCGCATATTCAGCCAAAGGCAAGGGCGGCAACCGCCTTTGTGGCTAAAGCATGCCAAACATTTTGATCGCCGGATGCGGCGACGTGGGAAACGCACTCGCGACACGATTGCTCGCAGAAGGCTGCGAGGTCTGGGGAGTTCGACGCCAGGTCGCTGCGCTCGCAACAGGGGTCCTGCCATGGCGCATCGATTTGACCGACCCGGGAAGCTTCGGCGCCCCGCCGGCCGCGTTCGATCATGTGTTCTACACAGCCAGCGCTGACCGACGCGACGAAGACCACTACCGTTCGGTGTACGTCGACGGGTTGCGCGATTTGTTAGACGCACTGCGGTCAGCGGGATGCCCCTTGCAGCGCATCTTCTTCACCTCGAGCACCGCCGTCTACGGGCAGAGCCAGGGGCAATGGGTCGACGAGAACTCACCAACCGAGCCCGCCCGGTTCAATGGAAAGGTCCTGCTCGAAGCGGAAGCCGTGGTACGCGACGCGCCGGAAACCGGGATCAACGTCCGGCTCTCGGGCATCTATGGACCCGGAAGAACGCGACTGGTCCGCAAAGTTAGGGACGGCGAGGCCACGGCGACCCCAAGCTGGACCAACCGCATCCACGTCGAAGACTGCGCGGGGGTGCTGCATCACTTGATGCACATTCGAGATCCGGAGTCTCTCTATCTCGGGAGCGACGACCTGCCAGTCACAACCGCCGACGTCGTGACTTGGTTGAGCGCAGAAATCGACGTGCCCGCGCCTCCGCCCGGTCCTAGCGAACGGCTCAACAAACGCTGTCGAAACGCGCGACTGCGAGATGCTGGATATCGGTTTCAGTACCCCTCCTTCCAAGAGGGATACGCGCCCATCGTCCGAGAGTTTCTCAGCCAGTCCGGCGAATGATGTGAAACCCGAACGGGGTCTCGACCACGGCGCTTGTGTCACCCACGCCGAGCGCAAACGCCACGTCTTCGAACCCCTTGTCCATCTGACCTCGACCGAAGCCGCCCAAGTCACCGCCCGCTTGCGCAGAGCCACAGTCCGAATGCTCGCGCGCGAGGCCGGTGAAATCCGCGCCCTCTTGAAGCTGCTGCTCGATGGCCGCGATCTGCGACTGTGCGTCCTCTTTGCTGCGCGTCGCCGACGAGCGCTCCGACCCCGCATACATGAGTAGAATGTGTGAGGCGTTGATCTGATCTGCCATGTCGATTGTCCCTCCTGAGGGGCGAACCCTAGCAGAATCCCACCTCGGCTATAGGACCTAAATCGGCCGGAGCTCCGCCGCGCACGCCTGCGTGACGGCGACCCGATCGACCTTGCCGTTGCGGTTGACCGGTAGTTCACCACGCAGGCAAACCCGCTTCGGTCGCTTGTGCACGGCGAGCTCCGTCAACAGGCGCGCACGGAGTGTCTGCGCGCAGTACAGCACGGGGTCGGTCACTAGAGCGGCCACCACTTCACTGCCCCACTCCGCGTCCGGGATGCCGAAGACACAAGCGGACAGGACGCCGGGGACGGTCTCGAGCCACGCTTCGACCTCCTGGGGGGACACGTTCTCGCCGCCGGTAATGATGAGGTCGTCGAGGCGACCCTCGATCGAGAGTTGACCATCCGGCAGGAAGGAGCCGGCGTCTCCGGTGCGGAACCATCCTTCCGCTGTCCACGCCGCTCCGGTCCGACCCTCGTCGAGGTACCCATCCATGAGGACGTCTCCTCGAACCTGAACCTCGCCGCCTTCGAGCCTTAGCTCCACCCCCTTCAGCGGGGCGCCCGATCCAGTGCTCCCCACTTGCTGAGGGCTCTGCGTCGCGATCTGAGAACAGGCTTCGGTGCATCCGTAGGTCGCGAGCACGGGCACACCTCGATTCACAGCAAGCTCACGCAATGTGTCGGAAAGTGGCGCGCCGCCAACCAGCACCGCACGTAGATCGGCGCTCGGGGTCCACGCTGGCTCATCGTGCTCCAGCAGTCTACGAAGCATCGTTGGCACCATGCTGCACAGCGTCACGCGATGCTCCGCCATGACACGTGAAGCTTCAGCAGGCTCGAAGTTCCCCGAACTCAACACGATGCAACGCCTCGCTATCAACGATCGAGTCACGACCGAGAGGCCCCCGACATGGGCGGGCGGCATGCCGAGAAGCCAGCGATCTCCCGTGCGCCATCCAAGGTTCGCGGCATGTGCAGCCTCCGACGCGAGAAACGCGCGACGAGACAGCCGTGCACCGCGTGCTCGCGCACTGGATCCCGAGGTGTACACGACGGCAAGAGTTTCGTCCGGCGACCGTGATACGGCGGTCGACCCTTCATCGTTGGCCTCGTCGACGACCGGGCGTTCTGCGATCACATGCGCAGGGTCCGCTTCGATCAGTAGCACCGAACGCTCTCTCTCGGTCAGGCGGGGGTGGAGGAGAAGGGCCGGGCAGCCAACCTCGAAGAGCGCATAGAGCCAAACCATCGAGTCCACGTCCAGGCCGGGCGTGAGCGCGACGCGGTCCCCCGTTGCCACGCCTCGATTTCGAAGTGAGGCGATTGCGGCGTGGACACGTCCTGCGACCTCGGCGTAGGACCAGACCTGGTCGTTCGTGATCAGGCAGTCTCGATCGGGCACTTCGCGTGCCGCCGCAAGCAGGCTCAGCTCACGCATCGGGGTCCTCTTCGAAGACCAGTCCCAATCCCGGTTCTTGGTGCGGCACGATCTGGCGCGCGCGAATCCCCGCGATCCGATGCGGAGGCCACAGATCGAGCGCTGGGTGATGGCCAAGTCCGGCCGCGAGCTCAGTTTGCAGCGTCAGGGCCAGTTCGGCGGTAATCGCCCTCGCGATCGGGCCGTCGAATGTGTGCGAGACGAGGTACCGCGCGCCATGCGCTGCCGCCTCTTCGGCGATGGCCAACGAAGCCCGCAACCCTCCGAGGACCATGGGCTTGATGACCACAGCATGAATAGCCCCGCTCTCGAGCAGGCGGCCTGAGAGCCCTTCGTCGCGAAGTGATTCGTCGAGCGCAAACGGCAACGAAAGATCCAACGCGGCCGGCCACTCGTCGGCCGCGACCGGCTCTTCGAACAGCTCTAACTCGAGCCCCTCGAGAGCCGTCGCATGGCGGCGCAACGAATCGAGCGGAATCCGGCCGTTCGCATCCAGCCGAAGCGGAAGCGTCGGGTGTGCCCGGCGAATCGTCTGTAAGGCGCTCACTTCGTGACCGAGGTCGGCGCCCACTTTGAGCTTCAGGTGGCTCGCACCATCCGCCAGAAGTGCGTCCACATGGGTCGGCCAGGACGCCGGGTCCTGCTCCAGAACGAGATCTGCGATTGGAATCGGTCGCCGCTCGACGTTCCCGCCGAGAACCTGATGCACGGGCCTGCCGCG